>JAKCAB010000396.1 GCA_021839785.1 bacterium
TATGCCCGCTTCGTGATCGAGAATCTCAATGCGCTCCTCGGCTGGGTCCACCTCGCCGTGAAGCTGCCAGACCCGTCCACGCTGATGCCGCTCGGCATGGCTTATGTGCTGCCGGTGGGCATCTCGTTTTTCATCTTCCAGTCGATGAGCTACACCATCGACTTCTATCTCGGCAACGTGGAACGCGAACGGAACTTCCTCCGTTTCGCCACCTTTGTGTGCTTCTTTCCGCAGCTCATGGCGGGACCGATCGAGCGCGCCCGGCATCTCCTCCCTCAGTTCCATCAGTTTCCAGCCTTTCGGCTGCAAAACTTTACCGACGGACTTTCGCTGTTCCTGGTCGGACTGTTCAAGAAGCTGGCGCTGGCCAACTATCTTTCGTTTTATGTCGAGCGTGTTTATGACGACCCGCAGGCGTTTGGGGCACCCGCGTTGATGCTGGCGACCTTTGCGTTCGCCTGGCAGATCTACTGCGACTTCAGCGGCTACACCGATATGGCTCGCGGCGTGGCGAAGCTCATGGGGTTCCACCTCATCCTGAATTTCAATAACCCCTACCTCGCGACCGGCCTGGGCGAATTCTGGTCGCGCTGGCACATCAGTCTTTCGACGTGGTTCCGCGATTACGTTTATATCCCGCTGGGAGGAAATCGGCTTGGCACTCTCAAGACCTATCGGAATCTGTTCATCACCTTTCTGGTCTCGGGCATCTGGCATGGAGCCGCCTGGACCTTTGCCATCTGGGGCGCGCTGCATGGTTTGGGCGTGATGTTGACGCGCGTGCTTGAACGCTCCCCGTTTTACCGGGATCGGGTGCCAAGGCTGGTCAAGCAAAGCTGGGTGTTCTTGTACGTTTGCTTTGCCTGGATTTTCTTCCGCGCCGAATCGCTAAACGACGCCTGGCTGATCGTCAGCCGCGTGTTCACCGCCGCCTGGCAGAATCCGCAAATCCCGCTGCTGATGCTCGCCCTCCCGGCGACGGTTTGGGCGTACGAGTTGGTTTATGAATCGCGACTGCGATCGTTGCTGCAAGTGAGCTTCGTACGGGTCGGGTTGGCGGTGGGCATGGTGTTGTACCTCTGCCTCTGCTCGTCCGGGGGCGGGGCGTTCATTTACTTCCAGTTTTGACATGACTGCCAGATCTCCAATGCCGCCCCAAGTCACCTCGCCGTCGCTCACGCTCAACGGGAGCGGCCTGCTCTATGGCGTTAATGAGATGCGTTTAGGCGCCCGGCAATGGCTGGCGGCGCTGGCCTTGCTCGGGGTGATTACGCTGGCAACGCCGGGGATTTGGAAGCGGGTGGAACGCTTCGACACCGGCCCGGATTACCGCCTGCCTTACGCCTTGAGCAAAGACTACTGGCTTTACGAACGCCGGTTGGAAGGCATCACCGATCCGGCGGCGGTGGTGGTGCTGGGCGACTCGGTGGTGTGGGGCGAGTACGTTTTGCCCAACGGGACACTCTCACACTTTTTAAGCCGCGATGCGGGTAGCGCGGATCGGTTCGTGAATGGGGGGGTGAACGGCCTTTTCCCGCTGGCTTTGGAAGGCCTGGTCCGGTACTTCGGCACTCCGCTGCGGCATCGCCAGGTTCTCCTCCAGTGCAACCTGCTTTGGCTGACCAGTCCGAAGGCCGACTTGAGCGTCGCCAAGGAGGAACCGTTCAACCACTCGCGTCTGGTGCCGCAGTTCTTCCCGCGCATTCCGTGTTACCGTGCCGACGCGAACGAGCGATTGAGCGCCCTCGTCGAGCGGGAGGTGCCCTTCATTGCCTGGGTGAGTCATCTGCAGGACGCGTACTTTAACCAGCGTAGCATTCTGGCTTGGACGCTGGCCGACGACGGCGGCGATCCACCCCATTACCCGAATTGCTACCGGTTACCGTTTTCCCAGATCACGCTTCGTGTGCCCAACGCGCCAGCAGACGACCCGCAGCGTGGGCCGCAAAGCCCGCGGCACAAGGCCTGGTTCGCCAACGGCGGCCGCCCCGCGCATTTCGACTGGGTGCCGCTGGACGCCTCGCTTCAATGGCGCGCGTTTCAGCGCCTGGTCGAATTGCTGCGCCAGCGCGGCAACGATGTGCTGGTGCTGCTCGGTCCGTTCAATGAACACATGGTCGCCGCGGACAACCTGCCGGTTTATCGCCAACTCCGCGATGGCGTCGCCGCCTGGCTGGGGCAGCATCACGTGCCGTGCGTCGAGCCCGAGGTTTTGCCCAGCGCGCTGTACGCGGATGCCAGTCATCCCCTGACCGACGGTTACGAATTGCTGGCCCAGCGGCTCACCGAAGATCCGCAGTTCAAAAAGTGGCTGACTCACCGTTGAATCGTCGGGCAGGACCAGCCCCGGGGCTGGCGGCGCGGTGCCGGTCTGGGCTTGACGTTTAGCCTCCAGGACCGCCGCAGAAAAAGAGTCGCCATCGCCGGGTGGGCTGTGTTTGATCCTCGCCGTTTCGGTATGCCCAAGCGCACTGACATTCACTCAGTCCTCATCATCGGCGCCGGTCCGATCATCATCGGACAGGCGTGCGAGTTCGATTATTCCGGCACCCAGGCCTGCAAGGCGCTCAAGGAAGAAGGCTTTCGCGTCATCCTCGTGAACTCGAATCCGGCCACGATCATGACCGACCCGGAGTTCGCGGACCGCACCTACATCGAGCCCATCACGCCGGAATGCGTCGAGAAGATCATTGCCCGCGAAATCGAGGAGATGAAACGGATGGGCGTGCCGGTCGGGGGATCCGACAATCGAAATCCGAAATTCGAAGCTGCTCCTCACAAACTCGCCTTGCTCCCCACGCTCGGCGGCCAGACGGCGTTGAACACCGCCATGGCCTTGCACCGGAAAGGCGTGCTCGAGAAGTACGGCGTCGAGATGATCGGCGCCAACGCGGCGGCGATCGAAAAGGGCGAAGACCGGCTCGTTTTCAAGGAGCTGATGCTTTCCATTGGCCTCGATGTGCCGGTCAGCGGCGTGGCCCACTCGCTGGAAGAATCCCGCGCCATCGCCGAGCGGATCGGCCGTTTCCCGCTCATCATCCGTCCCGCCTACACGCTGGGCGGCACCGGTGGCGGCATCGCGTACAACCGCGAGGAATTCGACGAGCTGGCCAAACGCGGGCTCGACCTGTCGCCGGTCAACGAAATTCTGATCGAGGAATCGCTCCTCGGCTGGAAAGAGTTCGAGATGGAGGTGATGCGCGACAAGGCGGACAACTGCGTGATCATTTGTTCGATCGAGAATTTCGACCCGATGGGCGTTCACACCGGCGATTCCATCACCGTGGCCCCCAGCCAGACCCTCACCGACAAGGAGTACCAGATCATGCGCGACGCCAGCTTCGCCGTGATCCGGGCCGTGGGCGTCGAAACCGGCGGGTCGAACATCCAGTTCGGCGTCAACCCGGACAACGGCCGCATGGTCATCATCGAGATGAACCCGCGCGTCAGCCGCAGTTCCGCGCTCGCGTCCAAGGCCACCGGTTTTCCCATCGCTAAAATCGCCGCCAAGCTCGCCGTCGGCTACCTGCTTGATGAAATCCGCAACGACATCACGCGCGAAACGCCGGCCAGCTTCGAGCCGACGATCGACTACGTGGTGGTGAAGGTGCCGCGCTTCGCGTTCGAGAAATTCCCGCAGGCCGATCCCACGTTGAACACGCAGATGAAAAGCGTCGGCGAGGCCATGAGCATCGGGCGCACGTTCAAGGAAAGCCTGCAAAAATGCCTGCGCTCGCTGGAAATCGGCCGGCATGGCCTGGGCGGCGACGGCAAACCGTGGCGCGTCGGCACCGAGGTTTACGGCGACCGCGACGTCCTCCCGCGCGAGGTGATCTCGCGGAAGCTCAGCGTGCCCAACGCCGAACGGGTTTTCTTCATCCGCCACGCGCTGCGCGCCGGTTTCAGCGTCGAGGAAATCTTTCAGCTCACCCGGATCGACCGCTGGTTCCTTACCCAGATCAAGGAGATCGTGGATTTCGAGGAGGAGCTGGCGAGGACAAAAGTCTGAGCCGTGACCAAACTCATCTACATCGAAACGACGATTCCGAGTTTCTACACCGAAACCCGTTCCGATGTTGAAGTGCGCTTGCGACGAAAGTGGACCCGCGAATGGTGGCACCAGCCGCACAATGGCCAGAAGTTAATCACTTCTTTCGTGGTGCAGGAAGAACTGGAACGGATTCCCGATCTCAAGCGCCGCGAAGCCACCCTGCAATTGATCCGACCGGTGGAGCAGTTGGAGTTCACTCCGGCAGTGGACGAGATTGTTAAGGTTTACCTTGCTCACAAGCTAATGCCGCGCGAGGGACTCGGTGACGCTGCCCATTTGGCCCTCGCCTCCTTGCACCGTTGCGGTATTTTGGTGACGTGGAATTGCCGGCATCTAGCCAATGCCAACAAGACAGACCACATCCGGCGCGTGAACGCGCTGGTCGGTTTGGAGACGCCCTTATTGGTGACACCGCTTGAACTGATCGAAAACGAAGATGAAAGCGAAACGTGACGAGACACTCGAAGAGATCTGGGCTATCCGCCGCGAGTTGGCCAAGAAGTTCGATTACGATCCGAGGAAAGCGGGAGAATATTACCGGCGGAAGCAAAAGCAGTCCGGAGCGAAAATCTACCGCCCCGAACAGGAATCCGCTCCGACTTCTGAAGCACTCGTGCTGCGTGATGCACCACGAAGCCCGAAATAAACGGCAGTCGCTCTTGTGATGGCCGTAGCCGAAATCGCCGAGTTCCTGAAGATTGCGCCCGTCGTGAGGCGGAGGCCGCACCATTATCTCTGGTCGTGAGTCGCAACGCGAGAGTTCGCCGACTTGGCCCCAGATTTGACAACGTCGGCCGAGTCGCCTAATGGTTGCGTCGATGTTAGACGAAGCTAACATTGTCCGCTCACCGGCAGGGCGGTGTCGGCTGCAGGCCCGGGCCGGCCGCGAATTCGGCCGCGAATTGAGTCCACTTGCGGGCCGACCGGAGCGGCTTGGCCTATGACTGGCTGGCTGGTCCTCATCGGTTTCCTCGTGGCGGCGCTGCTGGCGCTGGCCTGGCCGCGGCGGGGCGTGCTCGCGCGCTGGCGGGCAGCGCTCGCGTGGTCAGCCCGCGTGCACCGCGAGGACGCCTTGAAGCACATCCTCAAGTGCGAGGCGAACCGGGAAGTGCCCACGCTCATCAGCGTGGCGGGAACTTTGCAAATGGGACAACGCCGGGTGGCGGCGCTGCTGGCCGACATGGAAAAGCACGGCCTGGTTTCTTTCTCGGATGGCCGGCTGCGTCTGCGCGAGTCGGGACGCGAACTGGCCCTGCACGTGATCCGCGCCCACCGATTGTGGGAAAGCTACCTGGCGGACCAGACTGGCGTGGCGGAGGCGGAATGGCATCGGCAGGCGGAGCGTCAGGAGCATCGGCTTTCGCCGGCGCAAACCAGCGCCCTGGCGGCTTCGCTCGGCAACCCGACTTACGATCCGCATGGCGACGCCATCCCCGACGCTGGCGGGAAATTGCCCGCGGAGTCGGGCCAGCCGCTGGGCGCCGCGGAACTCAACGCGCCGGTGGTCATTACGCACGTCGAGGACGAACCGCAAACCATCTACGCTCAAATCGCGGCCCAGGGTTTGCGCACCGGCATGAAGGTTTGCGTGTTGGAGAAGTCGCCTGAGCGGATCCGTTTTTGGGCGGACGGACGCGAGCACGTGCTGGCGCCGATCATCGCCAACAACCTCGCGGTTTCGTCGCTGCCCGAATTCCGGCCGGCGGACCTCTTCGAGGAGGAGTACCTCGCCGGCCTCCACCCCGGCGAATCCGCGAAAGTGATCGGTCTTTCGCCCGCCTGCCGGGGCGCGGAGCGACGGCGGTTGCTGGATCTGGGTTTCGTGCCCGGCACTACGGTGACGGTGGATTTGCGCAGCCCGCTAGGCGATCCGATCGCATATCGCGTTCGGGGCACGGTGGTGGCGCTGCGCCGTGAGCAGGCCGGGCTGATCCGCATCGCCACGGAAAGGCGGGTGGCCGCATGAGCACGTCGGTCTCCACACCGCTGTCCACGGCCGCAGCGCCGCCCTCCGCCGCCTGCGCCGATTGCCAGGTCTATCGCGCGGCCCGGCTCAAGAAACTGGGCGTCGCGATGGACAAGTGGGATTACGTGGTCGCGCTGGCCGGCAATCCGAACACCGGCAAAAGCACGGTGTTCAACGCGCTCACCGGCTTGCGGCAGCACACCGGCAACTGGCCGGGCAAGACGGTGACCCGCGCCGAGGGCGGGTTCGAGTACGCCGGGCGGCGGTTCAAACTCGTCGATCTGCCGGGCACCTACTCATTGTTGTCCACGAGCGTGGACGAGCAGGTGGCGCGGGATTTCATTCTGTTTGGCCGCCCGGACGTGACGGTGATTGTGGTCGATGCCACGCGGCTGGAACGCAACTTGAACCTGGCCCTGCAGGTGCTCGAAATCACCGACCGCGCGGTGGTCTGCGTGAACTTGATCGACGAAGCGCGGCGGCACGGCATCCAAGTAGACGATCGACAGCTCGCGCGGGATCTGGGCGTGCCGGTCGTGCCCACCTCGGCCCGCCACGGCGAAGGTCTGCCGGCGTTGCTGGAGGCGGTCAGCGACGTGGCCTCGGGCAAGCTGGTCTGCCGGCCGCACCGCCTCGCCGCCGAACCGCCCGCGATCCGGGATGCCGTGCGGGAACTGATGGCGCGGATTCAAGCCGCTTTTCCGCACCTGCCCAACGCCCGCTGGCTCGCGTTGCGTTTGCTGGGCGGCGACGAGCACATCGCCGGGGCGTTCCGACGCGGCGAGTTGGGCGACCTCGAAATCGAGTCGCGACTGGAAACGGCGGAAATCTCGAACGCGCGCGCTTGATTGTCGATGATATGAACGCCTCAGCCAATTCCCCAGCCGCTGCGGTCGAGGATATTCTCAGCACGGCGCATCGGCTCCGGCAGGCCATTCCCGGCGATCTTCACGAGCACGTCGTCGAGGCGATTTACGGCGACGCAGCACGCATCGCGGATCGCGCGGTGACGCGTCCCGGTGCGCCGGCGCAACCCACGTTGGACCGCACGATCGACCGGATCGTCACCAGTCGCATCTGGGGCTTTCCGATCATGCTGGTGCTGTTCACGGTGATCTTCTGGATCACGATCAGCGGCGCCAACGTGCCTTCGCAGATGATCTCCTCGGTGTTGATCGACCGCCTTTATCCTTGGTTGCGCGAACTGGCGGCCGGCGTGGGATTGCCGTGGTGGCTGCGCGGCGTGCTGATCGACGGCATGTACCTGGCGACAGCTTGGGTCGTGAGCGTGATGCTGCCGCCGATGGCGATCTTTTTCCCGCTGTTCACGTTGCTCGAGGATTTCGGTTACCTGCCACGAGTCGCCTTCAACCTGGACCACCTGTTCAAGAAGGCCGGCGCGCACGGCAAGCAATCCATGAGCATGATGATGGGCTTCGGCTGCAACGCGGCGGGCGTGGTGGCGACACGGATCATCGACAGCCCGCGCGAACGGTTGCTCGCCATCCTCACGAACAATTTTGCGCTGTGCAACGGCCGCTGGCCGACGCAGGTGCTGCTGGCCACGGTGTTCATCGGCAGCCTGGCGCCGGCGAGCCTCCGCGGCTTGACGGCCGCCGCCGCCGTGACGGCTGTTGCCGCGTTGGGCGTGGGCATGACCTTCCTGGTGTCTTGGGGACTATCGCGGTCGGTGCTTAAAGGTGAAGTTTCCACGTTTAGCCTAGAGTTACCGCCGTATCGGCCGCCTCGCCTCTGGCAGACGCTGTACACGTCGCTGATCGACCGGACCATTTTCGTGCTGTGGCGGGCGGTGGTCTTTGCTCTGCCGGCGGGGGCGGTCATCTGGCTTATCGCGAACGCGCGGATTGGCGGGGTCAGCCTCGCCAGCTACGCCATTGATTTGCTTAACCCGCTGGGCGTCCTGATCGGCCTTAACGGGGTGATCCTGCTGGCCTACATCATCGCCATCCCGGCCAACGAGATCGTGATCCCCACGGTGCTGATGCTTACGGTGCTGGCTACGGGCATGACGAATGTGGGTCACGGGGCCGGCGTGATGTTCGACCTGGAGGACCAGACCACGCTGAAGACGCTGTTGCACGCTGGCGGATGGACGTTGCTGACGGCCGTGAACTTGATGCTCTTCAGCTTGCTGCACAATCCTTGCAGCACAACCATCTACACGATCTACAAAGAAACCGGCAGTCGGCGTTGGACGGCGGTTGCCACGCTGCTGCCGGTAGTGCTGGGGGTGGTGGTTTGTCTGGCGGTGGCGACCGTCTGGCGATGGCTGAGTTGAGCCGGGCGGAGGCGCTGGCTCGAAATTCTGATCCCGACGGTTTTGAAGGCGCCAAGGCTCTTGCGGGCGCTTACGGCTGACGCGGCCTGATTCGAAAGGACAACGGGGGGAAAACCGGCTTGACGCTCTTTGCTGCGCTGAATACGCTGCTTTTGCAATCGATTACACCGCTGGTTGTCCCAGCACGGCCAAGTCGGAGAGCAAATCTGCCGACTTTTTTGTTTCCCGGATGGTGGATCGGATATGAACAACGAGCTTTTAGCGGTTCTTGATTACTGGGAGCGTGAAAAAGGCATCCGACGCGATGTCTTGGTCGCGGCTGTCCAGAACATGCTGATTACCGCTGCGCGGAAGGCCATCGGCCCGGCCCGCGACATGGTCTGCACCGTGGACCCGAAGACCGGCGACATCCACGCCTGGGCGAAACTCATCGTCAGCGAGAAGGTGATTTCCAAGCACGACCAGATTTCGCTTCCCGATGCGCGCCGCCTCAAACCGGACGCCCAATTGGGCGACGAAATCCAGGTCGAGATCGGGTCCGAGCAGATTCAACAGATTTTTGGGCGCATCGCGTCGCAATATGGCAAGCAGACGTTGATGCAGGAAATCCGCAAGGCGGAGAAGGAGTTGATTCTCGAAGAGTTCAAAGACCGGGTGGGCGACATCGTGCCCGGCACGGTGCGGCGTTTCGAACGATCGGACGTCACGATCGATTTGGGGCGCTACGAGGCCTTGCTGCCCAACCGCGAGCGGGTGCCTACCGAAGAATACCAAGTCGGCGAACGCCTGCGTTGCTACGTCAAAGCGGTGGAGAACACGCCGCACGGACCCGAGATCATCCTGTCGCGGGCCGATCCGCAGTTCGTCATCAAGCTGTTTCAGTTGGAGGTGTCCGAGATCGCGGACGGCACCATCGAAATCCGCTCCATTGCGCGCGAGCCGGGTTTTCGCACCAAACTCGCGGTCTATTCGCGCGACCCGAAGGTGGACCCGGTGGGCGCCTGTGTGGGGCTGCGCGGCCAGCGGGTTAAAAACATCGTTCGCGAACTCAACAACGAGCGCGTGGACATCATCCCGTGGTCGTCCGATTTGCGCACCTTCGTCACGGCCGCGCTGAATCCCGCCACGGTCAAGAGTTTTGAGGTGGACGAAGAACGGCAGCGCGTCCGGATCCTCGTCAACGCGGACCAGTTGTCCCAGGCCATTGGCAAACGCGGACAGAACGCGCGTCTGACTTCGCGCCTGACCGGCTGGCAGGTGGACATCGACGCGGAAGCGGTGGCCGTCAGCGGGTTTGAGGAAAAAGTGGCCCAGGCGGTCGGTGCGTTGGCGGCCATCCCCGGTTTGACCGAGGCCCAGGCCGACGCGTTGGTTCACCACGGTTTTTTGAGTCTGGAGGATTTGCTCCAGGCCGAAGTATCCGACCTGGCGGAAATCGCCGAGATCGGCGAGGCCGCCGCCGCGGTGCTGGAAGCCGCGCGCGCGGAGGCCCAGCGCCGCATGGTCTATATCACCCCTTCAAGCGCCGCATAGGCGCACCGCGCCCCTCGGGGCCGGCGGTGGTGGAGCCGGCGTTCGGGCGGCGCGCACGGCGTTGGAAAGCAATCGAGTATGCCCGTTCGCATTTACGACATCGCCAAGAAGCTTGGCATCGAGAGCAAGGCGGTTCTTGCCAAAGCCAAGGAGCTTGGCATCACGACTGCGCGGGTGCCTTCCAGCACGCTCGACAAGATCACCGCGGAATATTTGGAGGAGCAATTCGGATTCAAACCGGCTCCCCCGCCGCCGCCGGAGCCGCCGAAAGTCGAAATCGTTTCGCCACCGGCAGTGGAAGCTGCGCCACTCACGACTGAGCCTCAACCAGCCACCGCGCCTGTCGAAGCGGTCCCCACGCCCGAGCCGGCCGCCCCGCCGGCGGTAACCACCGAGGTGCCGGTTGCCGCGCTGGCGGTCACTGCGCCTGCGCCAACAGTCGCGGCCGAACCGGCGCCAACACCCGCCGCCGAACCGACCGCACCTCCGGCCAGCCAGGAAGTCATGGCAGCTCCGGCCGCCCCTGCGACCGAAGCGACGATCGCGCCGGTGCCGGCCCCGCCGCCAGCCGAGCCTGCACCTGGCAGCGCCGCTCCAATCGCAGCCGCTCCTGCGCCGGTTGAACCAATGACGGTGCCCCCACTTTCCGCCGAGGTGCCGCCCAAGGCCGTTGTTCCGCCGGCGCCACCTGCGCCGCCAGTCCCGCCGCCTCCGCCCCCGCCACCTCCGAAACCCAAGATCGGCGAAAAGGTGGGGTTCATTCAATTGACTCCGCGCCCGCGCCCGCCCGAGCGCGGAGCAGCCAAGACGCCTGCTCGTCCGACACCAACCCGGCCCGAGCCCGCTCGTGGTCGCGATGGTCGCGATGGCCGCGGTGGGATGGGGGGGGGTCGGGGTGCCGGGGCCGGCAGGCCCGGCGTGCCAGGCGGTCCGGCGGCGCGCGGAGCCGGCGTTCGCGGTGGCGGCCCGGCTGCGTCGGAAGCGCCCACCGGCGAGGAAATCGTCTTGCGCCCGCCGATCATTGTGCGCGACTTGGCGGAGAAGATGGCCAAGAAACCCTTCCAGGTCATTGCCGATTTGATGGAGTTGGGAGTGTTCGCCACGGTGAACCAGGCCATCGATCCCGAGGTGGCCCAGAAGGTTTGCGCGAAGCACAATTTCCGCTTCAAAGTCGAGCGCCGCGCCAAGGGCGAAGGCGTCCACGCCCCGGCCAAGAAGGAAGAACCGGCCATGCTCGACGACCGGCCCGAAGACCTCAAACCGCGGGCGCCGGTGGTGACCATCATGGGCCACGTGGACCACGGCAAGACCACGTTGCTGGACGTCATCCGCAAGTCGAACGTCGCGGCCGGCGAAGCGGGCGGGATCACCCAGCACATCGGCGCGTACACCATTTCGGTGCCGCACCCGGAACGGAAGGGTGAACTGCAACAGATCACTTTCCTGGACACGCCGGGGCACGCGGCCTTCAGCGCCATGCGGGCGCGCGGCGCGAACGTGACGGACATCGTGGTCCTGGTGGTCGCGGCCAACGACGGCGTGATGCCGCAAACGTTGGAGGCGCTGAGCCACGCCCAGGCGGCGAAGGTCCCCATCGTGGTGGCGGTCAACAAGTGCGATCACCCGAACGCGAACCCGATGCTGGTGCGCAACCAGCTTCAAGAAAAAGGTCTCATCCCGGACGAGTGGGGCGGCAACACGTTTTACGTGGACGTTTCCGCGCTCACGAAACAAGGCGTGGACCGGCTGCTGGAGATCATTTGCTTCCAGGCCGACCTGCTCGAACTCAAGGCCAATCCGGACCGCGCGGCCAAGGGCAACGTGGTCGAGTCCGGCTTGGAACCGGGCGGGCCCACCGCCACCGTGTTGGTCCGCAACGGCACCCTGCGGTTGGGCGACGTGGTGATTTGCGGCGAGCATTACGGCCGCGTGCGCGCCTTGATCAACGAGGAGAACAAGCGCCTCAAGGAAGCCGGGCCGTCCGTGGCGGTGAAGATTCTAGGCTTGAATGGCGTGCCCGAGGCGGGGCTGGAGTTCAACGTGGTGCCTTCCGAAAAAGTGGCCCGCGAAATCAGTGCCGAACGCACGCTGGCGGCCCAGGGAGTGGAAAAGGAAGCCCGCCCGCTGCGCACCCTCGAGGGCTTGTTCGAGCAGCTTTCGCAGGAAAATGCGAAGGTGCTCAAGGTCGTCGTCAAGGCGGACACGCAGGGTTCGGTGGAGGCCATTGTCGATGCGTTGAAGAAGATCGAGAACGACAAGGTCAGCCTCGAGATCATCCACCACGCGGTGGGCACCATCACCGAAAGCGACGTGGTGCTCGCCTCGGCTTCCAAGGGCGTGGTCCTCGGCTTTCACACGCGCGTGGACAGCAGCGCGGCCGAGCTGGCCAAGCGCGATGGGGTCCAGATCAAGCTTTACGCCATCATCTACGAACTGATCGACCAGGTGAAAGAAGCGATGGCGGGTCTGCTCGAACCGTTGCTCAAAGAATCGGTGTTCGGTTCCGCGGAAGTGCGCAAGATCTTCGAGCTCTCGAAGGGCGGCAACGTGGCAGGCTGCGTGGTCACCAGCGGACGGATCGTCCGGGGCAAGGCGCGGATCGTGCGCCGCCGGAACACGATTTACGAAGGCTTGATCCAGACCCTCCGGCGGTTCCAGGACGAGGTCAACGAGGTGCGCGCCGGCATGGAGTGCGGCATTCGCCTGGATGGGTTCGACCAGTTCGAGCCGGGCGACGCGATCGAGTGCTACACGATCGAGAAGGTCGCCCAGAAACTCTAAGCCGCCGCCGGCGCCGCCCACTGGTTTTATTGCCATGCAAGGTCGCCGTCATGATCGGGTCCGGGAGTTGCTGAAGCGCGAGTTGAGCAACATCCTGTTGCGCGAGTTTCCCGTCGCCGAAACCGGCCTGCTGGCGGTCAACGAAGTCCGGTTGTCCGGCGACCTCAAGCAGGCCACGGTGTACGTGGGCGTGGTCGGAAATCCCGGCCAGCGCCACCGCGCCTTCGAACTGCTGCACGACCAACGCCCGCGCCTGCAAAGCCTGCTCTGCCATGCCGTGAAGCTCAAATACACGCCCGCCTTGCGCTTCGTGGCCGACGAGGCCGTGGCCCGTGGCAATCGCGTGCTCCAGATTCTCGACGATATCGAGAAGACGTTGCCCACCGGGCCGTCCTGAAAGGCGGCGTCGTGATTAAGTCGTTCGGAACGATGGTCGCCAACCGCAATTGATGAACCCCCGCCCCCAGATCGTTGACCGCATTCTTGAGGCCCTCAAGACCAGCCAGACCATCTGTGTCGTCGGCCACGTCCGGCCCGACGGCGATTGCGTCGGCTCCCAGCTCGCGCTGGCGCTGGCCCTGCGGGCCGAAGGCAAGCAGGTCACCGTCTGGAACGAAGATCCGGCGCCCACCAAGCTCAAGTTCCTCGACCCCGAAAACCTGCTGGCGCGACCCCAGCCGGGACAGACCTTCGATTGTGTGGTGGCGACGGACGCCGCCAGCTACGAACGGCTCGGCCAGGCAGGCGATTGTCTCAAGCATCGGCGCGTGTTAATCAACATCGACCACCACGCGAGCAACACCCGCTTCGGCGACATCAACTGGGTCAGCGGGCGCGAGCCGTCCACCGGCGAATTGATCCACCGGCTGCTCAAGTATGCCGGCTGGCCCATCACGCCCCACATGGCGGATTGCCTGTTCGCGGCCGTGTCCACCGACACCGGGTCATTCCAGTACGCCTCGACCCGGCCCTCCACGTTCGCGGTGGCGGGCGAATTGGTGAAGCGCGGCGCGAACCTGGGCCGCGTGTGCCACGAA
>JAKCAB010000864.1 GCA_021839785.1 bacterium
CCGTGCTCATGGCAGCGGAGGCACTGTGCCGCCCCCACCGGCTTGCCCACACTCTCAGCCGCGCGCAGCGAGCGATCCTGGAACCAGGACCGGCGGCCGGCGGTGGAGTCCGTCAACAAACGTCGGTGCGCGGCGTCGGCATCGGTTTCGTCGTAAACGCCGTCGCCGTTCATGTCGTAATTCCCTTCGGAGGCGTGGCAGATCAGACAATCCAGGCCGTCAACCTGCGATTGCGTGAACTGTCCGGTCGCGGGATTCGGGAAGGGCAGTTGATCGGCCACGTGGCATTTGCCGCAGGCGCTGGAACCCTTGTGGGCGCCAAAATCGGCAGTGTAATTGAGCATCGCGCTCGAGCCGACGAGGCCGCAGAAACGATCCAACATGCCGTGCGAGCCGCCGCCTGGGTAGGCGAGTTTCGGGTTGGGCGTGCGCCACGTGTAATGCACGCTGCCCATGACTTCATCGGCCTTGCCCGGATGGCATTGCAGACAGGCGGCGGGTCCGGGGTAGCTCGCGCCAAACAATCCCGTGTGGTCGCGCAGCTTATTCAGGTCTTGCAGACGCGCCACGCGCGCCTCGTCGTAGCCCAGTTGGGCAAAGGGAATGCGGCCGTTGGGTGAGTGGCAGTCGATGCATTGGAGCGCTTGTTCCTTGGGCGCGACCATGTGGTTTTCGATCCAGAACATCTCCGTTTTGATCCAGCCCAACTGGCCGCTGTAGTCCCGCCCAACGTAAGTCATGCCGGCCGTGAGCGCCTTGTTCCAATCGTAGCCCTTCCAATAGGCGTCGGTGTCGGTCGGGCCGGACGGGTAGAGATGCGGGATGGCGAGCTGATGCGTGCCCGCGTCGTAAGGCTGGACCCCGGTGAAGCGCTTGACCGGCACGATCCGCGCCTTGGGGTCGTTGATGTCGCCCCGCAGCTTGTTGATGGTCGCCACGGCTTCGGAATCCAGGACGTCATCCAAGCCGACATAGTCCACCTGGCCGTTAAACCACACGTACTCCGGCACCACGTTGGCCTGCCATTCGAAGGTGCCCTTCATCGTGTCGTAAATTGGGTTGCCGTCGGCGTCCATGACGATCTTGTTCGAGCCGTCCGGATTCTTCTCGCCGGCCGTGGACCAATCCCAGGACATCTTCGTGGCGTGGCCGCCGCGGGCAAACGCGGGCACGTGGCAGGTCTGGCAGGCCACCCGGGCCGTATGCGCGTTCAGGCGGGGGTTCGATTTATGCGGCGCGGCGGTATGGCAGCTCTCACACATTTGGCTGTCCGGCGCAGGCTTCGAGTAACGCGAGCCCGGTATCTGGTGGCCGCGGGTCTGATGGCAGGTCGTGCAAGTGAAGTTCAAACCATCGGTGCCCATGTGCACGTCCAGTGCACGGGTGGGTTTCAAGAGCGAGGAATCCAGGTCACCGTGCTTCACGGCGTCGCCACCGCCGCCGTAAAAATGGCACGCCCCGCAGGTCGCCCGGCTGGTGGCGCCGGCATTGCGCGCGACGTAGAGCAAATTGACCGTCGGATCGGGCTGACCCGCGCCGGTGGGGGTCTTTTTGTAGGTGCCGGTGGTGTCGTGGCAAACCAGGCAGTCCACCTTGCTGGCGTCGTTGAAGTCGAAGGAGTTGTCCTTCCAACCGACGCCGATGTGGCAGCTCGTGCAACGCGGCTCGTTGGACGGCACGGCGATGCAATAGCTGTTGATGACGTTTTTCTTGCCCAACACCGCACCGGTCCGGGAATCGACGTGCGTCCAGGTCCAATGCGTCGTGTGCATCACATCGTTGACCGCCTGGCGGTGACAGCCGGCACAAGTGGCGGCGCCCTGGTAGTTCTCGATCAGCTTGTGCATCGCCGGTGTCGCGGCGGCAGCGGCCAGGATGCCCATCAGGGCGACCAGCGCCGTCCCCAGACCGAAGGTGAGCGCCGTCCGACCGGCCCGGCGGCCCCGGAACAAACGCGGTGCAGTATATGCTTGCATCGGCATACAGGCATATGATCTGACCGGCAGGCTTTTTCAAGTTTTGAAAGGTGACCGGCTCAACTTTTTAGAATCGCTTCACATCAGTTAAGCCAACCTTGATCTGCGCGGGCGCCGGTCCGGCCCGGAATCGATGCCGCGCGTAGAGCCAGCCCAAGCCCGCCGATCAGGCGTGCCGGCGGCCTGGAAGCGCCTCCGCCGCGTGCCCGGGCAGCCGTCAATCCAGCTCGATGCCCACGGGGCAATGGTCGGAGCCGGGCACGTCGGCGCGGATGAAGGCGCTGCGCAACCGTGGCCGCAAGGCAGCGGAAATGAGGAAGTAATCAATGCGCCACCCGACGTTCCGCGCGCGGGCCCCCGCCATCAAGCTCCACCAGGTGTAATGTCCGCCGCCGGGTTCGAACTGCCGAAAGGTGTCGAGAAACCCGGCCTCCACGAACGCGGAGAATCCGGCTCGTTCCTCGACCGTGAACCCGTGATTGCGGACGTTCGCCTTGGGATTGGCGAGGTCGATCTCGGTGTGCGCCACGTTCAGGTCGCCGCAGAAGACCACCGGCTTGCGCTTCTCCAGCTTGCGCAGGTAGCCGAGGAAGTCGCGATCCCATTGCTGGCGATACGGCAGGCGCGCGAGATCGCGTTGCGAATTCGGCACATAGACGTTCACGAGAAAGAAGTCGCCGAACTCCGCGGTGAGCACCCGTCCTTCGCGGTCGTGCTCGGCCAGGCCAAGGCCGCGACTGACCTTCAGCGGCCGAACCTTGGTGAAGAGGGCGGTGCCGGCATAGCCACGCTTCTCGGCCGTGTTCCAGTAAGTCGTGTAGGCGCCGGGCCAGAGCTGCTCCACCTCGTCGGGGTGGCACTTCGTTTCCTGAAGGCAGAGCACGTCCGGTGTCTCTGCGGCGAGGTAATCGAGGAAATTCTTCCGCAGCACAGCCCGCAGGCCATTTACGTTCCAGGAGATCAGTTTCATAGGATGCGTTGAAGCGTCTTAGGACCACTCGCCGGCGGTTAACGGCAATAGGCGTCCAGCCAATCCAGCACCGCCGTGCGAAGTTCGTCGAATTGGTAAGGTAGCGTCTCGTGGCGGGCGGACAACACGGCGCGGTACTTGGCCGGTCCCGGCGCCAGCCGGGCCAGGCGGGCCACCGTCGGGGCGGGTGAAATGGGGTCGTGCCCGGCGGCGATGAAAAAAGTCGCCGCGCGCAAACGTTCGACGTACGGCGTGGTGTCCAAGCCATCCGGTGGCACGGCCAGCAACCGCGGCAGCCAGTAGGCAATGGATCGCGCCCAACTCGCGGGCAGCCACCTTACGTACTCGTCGCGCAGGCCAAGGGCCGCCGCGCGAAACTCCGCGTATGGCGCCATCGCCACGACCGCCCGCACCCGCGGATCATCCGCTGCCCAGCGCAACGCCAGCGCGGCGCCGAACGATTCCCCCATCACCGCCACCGGTTCGTTCGCTGCGCCGCTGCGCATCAATTGGTCGAGCAACTCGCGCAGATCGCCGGTTTCCACCGCGCCGAAGTAGATGCGCCGGCCGGTGGATTGACCGTGACCGCGCAGGTCCACCAGCGCGGCGCGGTAGCCCGCCTCCGCCACGATCAGGCCCCACGGCAACATGCTGTCCAAATCCACGCCGTAGCCGTGCAGGATCACCACCGTGCCTTTTGGCCGGCGCGACGCCGGCAACGGTGCGCCGGGCATCTGCACCCGCAGCGACAACGTCATCTGTTCCTTCCGGCCGTGGCGGCGGTTCACGGAATCGATCAGCAGGCTGTAATCGGCTGGCTCGACGAGGACCACATGCAGCGCGGCCGGCGGCGGGCCGACCGCGACGGTTCGCGTCGGAAGACCCGTCGCCAGCTTGCGATCGTAATCGAAGACCACCCGCGGCGAAGGCTCGATCCACGTCGGGTACGTGTTGGGGGCCTTGAGGAATCGGCTGGCCAAGTAGCGCCCTGGACTGCACGCCGTCGCGGCCAGCAGCGACAGAATTGCGGCGAGCCGGCAAAAGCGCAGGCCCAAAATGCGGATCGACCCGATCATGCGCGCGGACATGGAGGCAAAGCCACGCGCGGCCCGCAAGTCTGGGTTGGCTACGACAACGCCAAACCGCAGCCGACTTCGATCCGGAACGCACACCACGTCTTCGCTGAAACTCCGCGCGAACGGAGTTGAAGCTCCCGTGCGCGGCCGACACACTCCGGTCCCGAATGAGCACGGCGCGTTTGGCGGGCAAAGTCCTGGTGGTCATCGGCGGCACCAGCGGAATCGGTCTTTCCGCCGCCAAGGCGTTCGTGGCTGAAGGCGCGCGCGTGGTGGCCGTCGGTTTGGCCGACGAAGCCGCAGCAACCGCGCGGCGTGAGTTGGGTGAAGCCGCTCGGATTGTCACCGGCGACGCGCGCGAGCCAGCCACCGCGCCGGCAGCAATCGAAGCAGCGCGACGCGAGTTCGGCAGCTTTCACGGACTCTATCACGTTGCCGGCGGCAGCGGGCGCCGGTTCGGCGACGGGCCGCTGCACGAAATCAGCAACGCCGGTTGGGAGGAAACGCTCCGCTTGAACCTCACTTCCGTCTTTTACTCGAACCGCGCCGCGGTCCGCCAATTCCTTCAGCAAGGCACGGGCGGCGCGGTGCTGAACCTGGCGTCGGTCCTTGCGTTCTCGCCTTCGCCCCGGCACTTCGCCACTCAAGCTTACGCCACCGCCAAAGCGGGCATCGTCGCCCTCACCCGCTCCGCGGCGGCGCAGTACGCCCGGCAGGACATCCGCTTCAACGCGCTGGCGCCCGGCTTGATCGCCACGCCGATGTCCCGGCGCGCACAAGGCGACGCGGCGATCCTGGATTTCATCCGCGCCAAACAACCGCTGGACGGCGGACGCATCGGCCAACCGGCGGACCTCGACTCCGCGGCGGTGTTCTTCCTGAGCGACGAATCGCGATTCATCACCGGCCAAGTCCTGGCCGTGGACGGCGGCTGGAGCGTGAGCGAAGCAGAAACAACAGTTCCTGGCCAAGCATGAGCTACCTCCTCGGCATTGATCTCGGCGGGTCGAGCGTGAAAGCCGTGGCGGCGACGCCCGCGGGCGAGGCGTTGGCGCGATACAATGAATCGTTCGACCCCGACCGCCCGCGGCATTTCGCGGAGACAATTCGTTCTTTGGTCACGCGCGCACAGGCCGCACGCGGCGCGCCGCCGGCACACATCGGCTTGTCCGCGCCGGGCCTCGCCTCCGCGGATGGTCGCGCGATCGCTTTTCTGCCGAACCGCTTGCCCGGCCTCGAAGGACTGGACTGGACGGAGTACCTCCACGCCGCCAGGCCGATTCCGGTCTTGAACGACGCCCACGCTGCATTGATGGGCGAAGTCTGGCTGGGCGCAGCCAGAGGCGTTCGCAACGTCATTCTACTCACGCTCGGCACCGGCGTCGGCGGCGCGGCGATGGTCGATGGCCGGCTGCTCAATGGCGCGATCGGTCGCGCGGGCCACCTGGGTCATCTCGTGCTGGACATGGCGGGGCCGCCCGACATCTGCAACACCCCGGGCAGCCTCGAATGGGCGATCGGCAACGACAACATCGGCGAACGCAGCCAGGGCCGCTTCGCGACCACGCACGACTTGATCCGGGCGTTCGAGGCCGGCGACGCGTTCGCCCGCGAAGTCTGGCTGAAATCGGTCCGCGCGCTGGCCTGCGCCATCGCGTCGTTCATCAACATCCTCGACCCTGAAGTGGTGATCATCGGTGGCGGCATCGCCCGGGCCGGTGAGTCGCTGTTCCAACCGCTGGCCGAATTCCTGGCGCCAATCGAGTGGCGGCCCGGCGGGCACCAAGTGAGAATCGTAGCGGCACAAATGGGCGAATTTGCCGGGGCATTCGGTGCCGCGTACAATGCGACCCTGGCGGCATGAACAACCTTCGCAGCAAGCGGCGACATCGCCTGTGTCGGCACGGTTTTGGGTGGCTGGTCCGTTTCGTTTTCTTGACCGGGTACATCGCAGCCTTGTGGACCGGTCAGATCGCGCGCGCGTCAGCAACCCCGGAGCTTGAACCCATCCTGCTTCGCGTCATCGAAAACGCAGCCAAAGATCAGGAAGCCGAGAACCTCTTCAAGACGCGCTACGCCTTCGTGCGCACCAAGGTCACCGAAACGCGCGACGGCGATGGCGATCTGAAGAAGCGCACCGTCGAGCGAATCGAGAACCGGCCCGGCGCCTCGCCGGATGGTGAGGATGCGAAGGACGGCGAAGGCGCCGCCGCCGATCCCAAAGCGGAAAAGCGCGGGTACGAGCGCCGCGATTTCGAGATCAAACCGGAACTGCTGAAACGGTTCCGCTTCACCTTTGTGGGTGCGGGCGAATGGAACGGCCGGCCGGTTTGGGTGATCGACTTTGTGCCGGCCAGCGACGATCTGCCGGCTCACAGTATCAAAGAGCGATTCATCAACAAAACCGCCGGGCGGCTCTGGATTGACCAGGCCGAGCGGGTGCTCGCCAAAGCCACGTTCCACCTCGTCGAGCCGGTGAGTGTCGTGGGCGGCCTGGTTGGCGCTGTGAAGAAATGCGAGGTGGAAACGCAACGGCAACGCACCCAGGACGGGCTTTGGTACCCGCGCCTGCTTGTCTGGCACCTGGAAGGCCGGCGGCTGTTTTGGAGCAAGACCCTGGACCACCGCGACGAAGTCGCCGAGGTCCGGCCGGCGGCCACGGCTTACGCGGTGCCGGCAACGGCCGTCGAGGCCGAGTAACCGACGCCTCGCGGGGTGCCCGCCAAGGCGTGTCGCGGCCGAAGCGCCGCCGCCAGGAGGTCGCCGGTGTAAATGGCGTTCGGCAGAATTTCGCACTCCGCCCAGCAGCCCGGGCAGCGACGCACCCAATCGCGCTGACGGTGTGTGGCAACGGCATTCCAGACTTCGGCGAACGTCTGGCTTCGCAGGTTGCCGACGCGCTTCGAGTTGAACTGACAAGTCGGCACGTCGCCGTTCGGGTACAAACGCAAGTGGGCGTTGAGCGCCACGCAAGGCGGATTCGGCTCGGCCGTGCCGTTCAGGAGGCGGTTGCGGATGCCGCGCAGATAGTAGCGTTTGGCGGCGCGTTCCGCGAAAGGCCATTCCTCGGCGTCGGTCTCCACCGCGTCCAGCCAGGCGCGGAGTTCGCCTTCGCTGAATCGGCCGAAGGTTGTGAACTGACCGGCTTGCGTGGGCGCGGCGTCCAGTTCCGCGGTCGTGCTGTAAGTGGCGCTGACCTCGTAAGCCAGCACCACGTTATGACGAACGCCAAGCGGCCGGAGAAAGGCGTGCAGGCGCCGGTACTGCCCGGCACCTTCGGCATCGACGATGGTTTGATTGACGGCGAGCCGGAGGTTCAACTCCCGCCGGCGTGGCGCCAACGCTTGGAGCGTGGCGGTCGCGGTTTGCCAGGCGGAGTCGCGGCCGCGGATCTGGTTGTGCTTCGCCTCAAGGCCGTCGATCGAGATCAACAGATGCAGCGGCGTCGTCCGCGGGCGCCGCTCGCAGAACGCGACGATGCGCTGGGTGAGAAAGCCGTTGGTCGTCACGTGGAGGGCCAGCGGCTGCAAATGCTCGACGGCGAGCCGGGCGATTTCCGCCAGGTCGGACCGCACGAACGGTTCACCGCCGGTGAGGCGGACGATATCGAGCGGCGGAAGCTGCCGGAAGATGCGTTCGATTTCGTCCAGGGCGAGTTCGTCCGGCGACGGCTTGCGCCAACTGTCGCACATCACGCACCGCGCGTTGCAGGCAAACGTGACGATGTACGTCAAAAAGCGCGGCGGCCCGACGGCAGCCTGTCGATTTCGGGCGACGGTGAGCGGCAACGAAAGCAGCCGGGCGAGTTTCATGCCGCCGCCAGTTCCGGTGCCGGAAGCGTCGCGGGCATGGCTGGGACGGCGGCCCGCCCGGCCGGCAGGTAGCGCCGCAACACTGTCAGCGCGGCTGGCAGGCCGTTCATGCGCCGGGTGTCGATGCGGCTCCGGTATTCGTCCAGGCGCGACAGGAACCGGTGGAGGTGTCCGGGCGCGAATTCGCTCATGCCGACGGCTTCGCCGGCCCCGCTTTGGCGCAGGAAATGAGCGTTGATTTCCTGCTCGTAGTTGTTGGGCTCGGGCAGCGCAAACACGGCCTTGCCCAGATAAAGCGCCTCGCCAACCAGTTGATTACCCGCCGTGCAAACCAAGGCGCAACAGCCGGCCAAATCCCGGACAAACTGCGCTTCGCTCACGGCATGGAAGGTCAGCTTGCCGCGTGGGTGGCAGGCGCCCAGTCCATAGACGCGCACGTCCAGGCCGGTCGAGGCCAGCGCTTGCAAGACTTGCTCGCTCACGCTCCGGCGCCAGTAGGCCACCAGGTGGGCCCCAGTGCGCGGCTCCGCCTCCGCGACTTCCGGTCGCAGCAGCACCCCGACTTGCGTCACTTTTCCGCAGTTGGGGCGAAGCGGCGGAAAGTAGAACGACGAGACGATCGTCTCCCGCTGGCCAGAGTGGTAGGCGCCCACAATGGTTGCCATGTAGGCCGCGTGCAGACGCAACCGCCGGGGCAAGCTGCGCAGATCGTAGGTCCGGAGAAAATGTTGGTGATTCAGGCTGACGAACGGCACTCCGCAGCGTTTCGCCGCGCGCGGCAGCGAGGGTTCGAAGTCAGTGATCACCAGGTCGGGCCGCTCCCGCCGAATCAGGTCCGCAAGCCAGCCCACGGTGGACGGCAGGCCTTTCAGGTAGGCGCACAGGTTTTTGAACATCCCGCGATAATCGATCTGGCCCGACGCGTTGTAGGCAAAACGCAGTCCCGGCAGACGTTGGATGCCCACCTCCGTCGCGGTGTAGAGCGGCCACAGAAATGAAAACGCGTCGCCGGGCGCGAACAGCGTGATGCGATGTTCCGCGCGCAATGCCTCGACGAGCGCGCGGACGCGGGTTGCGTGCCCCCGCCCTTCTCCCGACATGCCGATGAAGATTTTGGCCATGATCGTGTATGGAAGTGCCCGACGCCTCGAAGTAATCGCCGCGGCATTCCGCCTGGCAAGCACCGGCCCAGCCGCGAAAGGAGAATTCACCGCGCCGTCACACCGTCGTCACGAACCGCGGCCTGCGCTGCCGAATTTGGACTGCGTTCGGTTCGCCTCCGGCCTTTTCACCGCCCAAGCTGCTCCGCTATGTTGGGTCGCGCGATGCATCCCGCAGCCGAGTATCTGAACAAGTGCCGTGAGTTGGTGGACCGGGTGGAGGCGCAGTTGCCGGCGATCCAGCAGGCCGCCGACTGGTTCGCCGCGACGATCCTCGCCGGCCGGATGGTTCACCTGTTTGGCTCCGGCCACAGCCGCATCCTCGTGGAAGAAATGTGGCCGCGCTACGGTTCCTTCCCCGGCTTCAACCCGATCGTGGAATTGTCGCTGAGCTTCCACAACCTGGTCGTCGGCCCGAACGGCCAGCGGCAGGCGATGTTTCTCGAAAACGTGCCCGGCCTCGCGGAGCGCATCCTGCGCAACTTCGATCTCTCGCCCGTGGATTGTGCGCTGGTGGCCTCGTCCAGCGGCTGCAACGTGGTGCCGGTCGAGATGGCCGAAGGCTTCCGCCGACGCGGCGTCAAGGTGGTGGCGATCGTCAGCCAGCGCCACTCGCAGGCCAGCCAGAGCCAGCGCGCCGACGGCAGGAAGCTGCCCGATTTTGCGGACCTGGTGCTCGACACCGGGGCGCCGATCGGAGACGCCCTGGTGACTGTCGCGGGTTTGGAAACGCCGGTTTCGCCCGGCTCGACGATTGGCGGCTGCCTGCTCGTGAACGCCATCAAAGCCGAGGTGGCCGCCCGCCTCACCGCCGCTGGGCAGCCGCCCAAAGTGCTGACGGCTGGGGCCGTGGTCGGCGCGCAGCGCGCGTCCGAACTTTTTGAAAGCGCTTACGACGAGCACGCCCGCCGGCTGGCGAAGTTGTATGCGAACGTTGGCCAAAGCTGAGTCATGAAAAACTGTCCGCTTCGCACTTCGGTCATCGGCAGTTATCCGTTTCCCGGATGGCTGGAACTCGCGGCCCAAAATCTCGACCGGTTCGGCCCGGACGACCTCGCCGAACTTCAGGAAGACGCAGTCACCTGTGCCGTCCACGACCAACTCGCCGCCGGGCTGGACGTGATCACCGACGGCGAGCAGACGCGGCTCGACTTCAACCTCAGTTTCTACGGCTATCTGGAAGGCATCGACCTCGAGTCGGCGCCGCCGCGCCGCTTCGGCCCGCCTGCCCACGACCAACGCGGCCGGCACCAGGTGGTCGCGGAACTGCGGGCGCCGCGCGGACTGGGTGCGGTCGAGGAATTCAAGCGGCTTCAGCGCGTCGCCGCCGCGACTGCCAGCCGGCCTTCGGCATCCGGTGTCACGCTCAAGGCTAGCGTTCCCGGACCTTACACGTTGTCCGGCCGCCTCGTGCCCAACGCCGGGCTGGGCTATCCCGATCGCTGGGCGTTGACCGAAGCGTTGCTGCCGCTGGTGCGAAAGGAGCTCGAGGACCTCGTTGCCGCGGGTTGCGCCGAAATCAGCGTGGATGAGCCGAGCATGAGCTGCTATGCCTATCGCGAAGACCCGCGGCGCTTTGTGGACATTTTCAACCGGACCGTCGAGACGGTCGCCGGCCGGATCCGCGTCTGCACGCATCTTTGTTTTGGCAACTACAAGGCCCGCGCCGTCGGCCCGCGCCAACTTGCGCCCATGTTCCCGGCGTTTCTCGACTTCAAGTGCGATGAAATGCACGTCGAGATGGCGAGCCGCGAGTTCGCCGAATTGGAACTGATTGGTGAAATCGCGAAGCGCTGCGATGCCGCCGTCGGCATCGTGGACGTGAAAAGCTATTACGTGGAAACGCCGGAGGACATCGCGCGGCGCGTGAAACGCTGCCTGGAGTTTGCGCCGGCGGACCGGCTGGTGTTCGCGCCGGACTGCGGCCTCAGCCAGACTGCGCGCTGGGCCGCCAAGCGGAAGCTGACGAACATGGTGGCGGGGGTGAAGCAAGTGCGACGCGAACCCGGGCTGGCCAACTGAACTTTTCCTTTCCCGAAATTGAGAAAGAAAAAGCTTGTTGGTATGGCTTAAAAGCCATATTTTAGATGGCCATGAAGATGACCATGCACATTGACGACGACTTGCTCGACAAGGCCATGGGTTTGGCCGGCGTCGAGAGCAAAACCGCGGCGGTGGATCTCGCGCTCCGCGAATTTGTGCGCCGGGGGGCATTGGTGAAGGAACTCAGCACGGGTTTGGACCTCAGCCCCGCTGAACTCAAGGAAGTCTTCGATCCCGCGTACGATCTCGAGGCCGCCAGACTCGCCGAAACCCCCGTGTCGTATGGTCGCAAATCCCGTGCTCGTCGATAGCAGCTACTACATCGGCCTTTCGCGCGAAGGACGCGATCCGTTGCGCGAACTGGCCGTGGTGGGGGCCCAGCGCGACGTGGCGACCTGCGGGGTCGTGCGGTGCGAAGTGGCGCGCGGCATCAAGGCGGAGGCGATTCTGGATCGCTTTCGCCGCGCGTGGGACGTGATGCTTTACGTGCCCACCGACAACCGGCTGTGGCGGGATGCGGAGGAGGCGCTCTGGCAACTGGACCGCGAGGGCGTTTGCCTCCCGCTGACGGATGTGGTGATTGCCTGTTGCGCGCGGCGTATCCAGGCGGTGGTGCTCACGTTCGACCGGCATTTTCAAATGATTCCCGGCATCCGGGCGGTCAGTGAGATCGTGTGAAGCGCGCCATCACCATCATTGGTGGAATCACGTTGATCCTCCTTGCCGGGGCCTGGCTGGCATGGCAACGCGGCTGGTTTTCGGATGAACCCACCTTTGCTGGCAAGACCGTCACGCGTTGGCTGGACACCATGCCGCTGCTGACCGACTGGCGGGAGCGCGACCGCACGAAACAACACAGTTTTGACTTCCCCAACACCGCCGCGGAGGTCACGAACGATCCGGCCATCCGGGCGATTCAGGTCTTGGGCACACGCGCCGTGCCGGTGCTCATCCGCCGACTCACCCCGGAGCCGCGGCCGTCCACGCTCGCGGAGGTCAACCAGCGCCTGCTGGAAATGGGAAGAAGTTGGTGGCAGGGCAAAACCAACCTCCCGCCGGTGCAACCGCTTCCTCCCGGCAGCCGCGAGGAAGCCCGCAGCCTGGCCGCCGCCCTTGGCCTGATGGCCTTGAGCACCAACGTTGATGGCGGGTTCCTGCCCGTCGTCGAACACGTGGTCGCCTACCGGTTGGCCAATCCTCAGCCCGCGCATGATTTCAGCCTGCCAGCCGACTATTGGGTAGCGACTCAACTTGCGACCATCGGCTGGCCGGAACTGGCTAGCCAGGTCCGCCAATGTCTCTGGCACACAAACGCCGCCGGCCGCGCTTTTGCGGCCTACGCCACCCGGAGTTTTCCCAAGCAAATGCCGCTTTGGCGCGCCCGCCTGCTCGAATTGGCACGAGATCCATCCGATGGCGCGCAGACCGCCGCGCTCTGGACTCTGGCCACTCAAATCAGCACCGACCCGGACGTGCTGTCGCTCTGCCACGACACGCTGGCCGCCAAGACAAACTCGCTGCGGCTTCGGCGCTTCGCCGCGGCGGGACTTAATTTTGCCGGGGCCAGTGCGACCAACTCGCTGCCGTTGCTGCGCACCATTCTGATCGACAACGCCGAAGACCGGTATGTCAAAACCGAGGCCCGCCGCGCCATCCGGTCCATCGAAAAGGCCGCTAATCAAACCGCCCATGATTCGTCCCACGCTTCAAAATGACGCTTTGCTCGCCGACGTTGCCGCCGCTCGTCACGACTCGGACCGGCTCCACCTCTGGTGGCTTGGCCAGAGCGGGATTCTCGTCCAATGGCAGGACCGGCACTTGTTGCTCGATCCGTACCTCTCCGATTCGTTGACAAAAAAGTACGCGGCCACGGACAAGCCGCACGTCCGCATGAGCGAGCTGGTGGTGGCGCCCGAGCGGCTGAACTTTATTGACGTGGCCACCTCGAGCCACAACCACACCGACCACCTCGACCCGGAAACGCTGCAACCGTTGGCCCGCGTCAATGTCGGCATGAGATTGGTCTGCGCCCGCGCCAACCGGGCGGAGGCCATCAAGCGATCGGGTCTGGCGCAGGAACAGGTGATCGGACTCGATCCCGACGAAGCACCGCGGTTGATCGGCGTGGGACCGTTCGAAATTCGCGCCGTGCCGGCGGCGCACGAAACGCTGGAACGCGATGCCGCCGGCCATTTCGTCTTCGTCGGCTTCATCGCCCAGGCCGGGCCATTCACGATCTATCACTGCGGCGACACGGTAATGTACGACGGCATGGCAGAGCGACTCCGGCCGTTTCACGTGGACGTGGCCATTCTACCGATCAACGGCCGGGCACCGGAACGCCGCGTGGCGGGAAATCTCTGGGGGCGCGAGGCGGCACAATTCGCGAAAGACATTGGCGCCAGGCTGGCGGTGCCTTGCCACTACGACTTGTTTGCGTTCAACACGGCGACGCCGGCCGAGTTCGTCGCGGAATGCGAGCGGCTCGGCCAGTCGTGTCGCGTACTTGAACAAGGCGAGCGGCTAACCTGGCCGGCGCGCTGAGCCAGCTCAGGCGAGGTAAGGAATCGTCAGCGGGCCTTGCGGCAACACGGCCACGCGCGCAGTTTGACCCAACTCTGCGAGC
>JAKCAB010000630.1 GCA_021839785.1 bacterium
AGCGAGGCCGCTCGCCGAACCCGGGCTTGGCGCGGCCTGAGCGGAGCGAAGCGGCGCGCCGAACCGCACGGCGCGCGAAGCCCCCCGAACTGCAGGCGTCAGCCCCCCGAACCTTGTTCGTCAGTCCCCCGAACGCGAAACGCCCGGCAGAACGTTAGTCCTGCCGGGCGCGTGTCGAACCTCAGTCCAGATCAGAGACTCAGTTCAGTTTCCTGTCTCTACTCTGTCTTTACCAGCTGATCCTTCCGACGATCTGTCCGATCCTCGACGTGTTGATGCCCGTGAGTTCCGTGACTTCGTAGTTCGTCAAACTCTGGCCGATGATGTTGTTGGTGCTTCCGATCGCCCCCGGGACGAAGTTGACGTTATTGAACGCGTTGAGCAGTTCAATACGGAACTCCGCGCGGATGTTGCGCACGATCGTCACCTGCTTCACGAGGCCGAAGTCCGATTCCGTGAGCATCGGTCCGCGCACCACCAGGGAACGCGTGCCGCAATCACCGTAGTCATTTGCGATGGCTTCGATGCAATCCGGGCCGTTCGCCGGCGCGAAGTACTTACCCGACGGCGCGCCGAGCGAACCGTAACCGGTCGCCGACGTCGCGCTGACGCTGAACGCCTTGATCGTGTTGTCGATGACGTCCTGCGGCAGCATGTAGACGCGGTCCGTCCCGCTCGTCGAGTCATGGCGGAGCTGATACATGCCCTTCAGATCGGATGCGTTGAAACCGACCATCCGGACGTTGCCAAAATCGACCAGGCGGCCGCTCTGAAAACGCGTGTTCAGGTTGACCGACCACCCACCGACGATCCGGTCGAGCACCGGACCCGCGCTGCCGAGGAACCGGCGGCCCTTGCCGAACGGCAAGTCGAGCACGACGTTCGCCTTGAGCGCGTGCGTGACGTTACCCCTAGGGCCCGTCAGCTCCGTCTCCTGGAACGGCACGCGGAACGAGTAGAACGTCGACCCGTAGCCCTTGCCGTACGTGTAGTTGACCTGGAACTGGAGGCCATTCGCCAGTCGCCGGCGGAGCTCGGTCTGGATCGAGTTGTAGCGCGTGAACCCGCCGTTGCCGGTGATTCTCGCGGCGCCGAGGTAATCAGGGTTGACCACGAAGAAGTTCGCAGGCAGTCCCGCTGCCAGTGCGTTCGCCCGCTGCGAGGCCGCCGCGCCCGATCCAGCCAGCGCGCTGGCTGCCGTGAACGGATTCGGGTTGTACTTCGCGAGCGGGTTCACGAACGTGTTGCTCGAGTAGTTCGCCGACGTGTAGAGCGCCGCGTTGCCGGCGTTCGCGGCCGTGACGCCGCTGAAGTACGCCTGGTAGATCGGCAGCGCCACCGTGCCGGTGCCCGCGCCGTAGTACTTGAAGTTGGCGCCGCGGCCGGCCGCGATGTTGGCCTGCAGATTGGCCTGCGCGTTCTTGAACTCGTTCAGGAACCCATTCTCATTGATGTCGAACTCATTGAGATTGTAGACCTGGCGCGAGTCGCGGCTGCGCGTGCCGACATACCGCACTTCAAGGGCCATGTTCTTCGTGATGCCGCGCTGAATGCCGAACGTGTAGCTGTCGGCGTACGGCACTCTGAAGTTGGGCGCGAACGCGTTGATCGTGTCGGTGACCGAGCCGGTCATCGGATACGTCGGCGTGGACGGGAAGTCCGCCGGCGCGAGCTGCGAATCATTTCGGAGCAACACCAGGTTCGAGCCCAGGTTGCCAAGACCCGCCGACCGGTTGGTCGAGATGAGGATGCCCGGGTTCGCGTTGTATACCGACGAGTAGTCGCTCAAGCCGCCGCGCGTGTAGCCGCGGGTCCAGCCACCACGGACGACGAACTGTCCGGAGTCGCCCATCAGCTTCTGCAGGAACGGGTGGTCGCTCGACGGCGTCCAGTTCACGCCGATGCTCGGCGCGATGTTGTTCTTGTCGAGGTTGTACGCCTTCGTCCCCTTGGTCAACTGCTTGAACGTGGGTTTGGCGCCCGGCATCGTGCCCGGCTTGAAGAAGTTGCAGGCCGCCGCCGTGGGCGTGACCACATTGCAGCCCGGGGCCAGACCCGACACACCGAACACGTCCTCCGGAGTCGCGTACGAGTACAGGCTGTTGTTCGCCTTGAACGCACCCTGCAGTTCGTAACGCAACCCGACGTTGATCGTCAGGTTCGCGCGTGGCCGCCACGCGTCCTGCACGTAGAAGCCCGATTCCATCTGCGCGAAGTTCTGGATGGCCGCACCCTGCGCGACGTACTTGCCGGTGGCCCCATCGATGCGGGCGTTGGCCGTGATCTGCGTCACGCGGCCCGTGAGCACCGCGTAGAGGTTCTGCGCCGCCGTCAGGTTCGCGGCGGACGCGCCCGGGAAGTTCGTGGTGTTGAACATCGGCCGCGCGGGATCCGCGGTCTGCAGGCCGAACGTGATCGTCGGCACCGCCGTGATGTTCTTGCCCCATCCGGTGATGTTGGTGATCGAAACGCCGCCGGAGATGGCGTGCGAGCCCTTCTGCCAGTTCACCGTGTCTTCATACGTGTAGACGATCGCGTTGCGGCTCTGCGCGAAGGGCGCGGGACCGGCAGTCGAGATACCGGCCGCGTTGATGCCGAGTTGGAAGCCCTTCTGATTCGCGAGCGTGCCCGTCCACGGGCCCGGGGTTTCCTGCTCG
>JAKCAB010000572.1 GCA_021839785.1 bacterium
GCCTCTCTAGCCGGCGCCGTCGCCAGTTCGACCGGCGGCGTCACGCCCGGTGTCGTTACGTCCGGCGGAGTCACCGGCGGCACCACGACAATCGGCGGTACCACATCGACCGGTGGCACGATGGGCGGTACCACTACGACCGGCGGCACGACGATAACCGGCGGCACTACGACAACCGGCGGCGCCACCGGCGGCACTACGACGACCGGCGGCACCACAATCGGCGGAACCGGAGCCGGGGTCACCAGCAGCGCGCCGTCGACATAAGTGATGGCGTAGTTGGTCGGCGTGAAACTGCCGCCGGTGGCGGCACTCGGCGTGATCGCATACGGACCGGGCACGACGGCGGTCGCTACGGTGCCGGGGCTGGTCTCGGTGACGCTGGCGACGGTTTCACTGTTCACCAGGCCTGCCGTGGTGAAGAGCGACAGGGTAGGTGTTTCGCCGAAGACCTTCGTGACATCTAACGCCGTCACCGTCAGCGGCGCCGCGGTCACGGTCAGCGCGCCGTCGACATAGGTGATGTTGTAGTTGCTCGGAAGGAAAGCACCGTTGGCGGCCGCGGCGCTTGGCGTGATCGCATACGGACCGGGCACGGCGGCGGTCGCCGGCGTGCCCGCGGGGCTGGTCTCGGTGACGCTGGCGACGGTCTCGCCGGGTATCGGGGGCACCGGGACAGTAAAGGCGGTGCTCGCCGGCGTGAACGTCGTGCCGTAGACCTTGGTGGCGTTGTCAGCTTTGATCGTCAGCGGCGCCGGGGTGATGTTGGCCGTGGTGGTCGCGGTAGTGTTGACCGTGTAATTGCCCGCGTCTGCACCCGTAAGGCTCAGGCCGGTACCTGTCACCGTCTTGCCGTTGGCGACGTTCTTGTCGCTGAAGAGCGCCGCGCCGCCGGTATAGCTCACTGTGTCGCCGCCAATGGGCGTGGCCAGGGCGCGGGTCGCGATCGTTGCCGTGTTGTTGCCGTCGTACACCTTGTTGGCCGCCGTGATGCTGCCGACGAGCGCCAGCGGGGTGATGGTGCCGGGTGCGGTAGTGACGGTGACGGCGTAGTTGTTCCCCCCGTTGCCGTCAGTCACGGTGTAGGGGCCGGTGGCGACCAGGGTGCTGTTTCCCGTGCCGAGCACGTTCTTGCTGGCATAGGCCTGGGTAAGCGGGCCGTTCAGGGTGTCGCCTGCCTGCAGGCCAGTGGATGTCGGTATGCCCACCGAACTGGTGGTGCCGTTATAGACGCGGGTATCGGTGACCGCGCTGACCGTCAGTGGTCTGACCGTGATGTCGGCCCGCGTGGTATAGGTTCCGGCAGCAGTCCCGAAAGGAGCGAACAGGTCATAGACGGCATCGGCAAAGGTGCTGTCATAGGTGATCAGTTTGTTCGTTCCTACATTCCTGGTATCGAAGTTGGCATTGGTGACCGTACCTAATGTTGCGGCAGGAGCGACACCCCCTAGATCAGGTTTGAGGCCGCTGACGGTTGCAGCCGTCGTGCCGTCATAGAGCTTGTTGTCCCCCTTACCGAATACCCAGGCTTTCGCGTCCAGCGAAGCTCCGCCGGTCAACTTCAAGGCGTAAGCGGCCCTTTCGGCGCCGGTAGTGGCGTAGCTGGCCGGATTGAAGCGAATGCTGAGTTTTCCGGCAAGGTCATTGATGGTAATGCAGTTAGCAGCGCAAGTAATGTTTACGGTGCCGCCGATAACAGCCCCCGGACCAGTCCCGTCATTATCGGCACGCATTTCGATGTTGCCGGTGGTGACCGTCATGGCCTTGGACACGCTTACATCGCCCCCGGCGATCGCTGAAATGGTTCCCGTGGTAACCGTCGTGGCCCCGTCCATGCTTAGATTGCCTGCGGCTTTATACGTAAGGCTCCCGGTGGTGGTCGTGGTTGCCGCCTTCACGGCTATATCGCCTCCGGCATTCACTACAAGGCTTCCGAGGGTGGCAGTAATATCCGAACCCAGGTTCACGGTCACGTTGCGATCGGCGTTCAGGGTCAGAGTCGTCGGAGCCGCCCAGGTGATCGGTGCGGCCACCACCGGTGTGCCGATGGTGATATCGCCGGATCCGGCTCCGCTTGCCCCGGTGTTTGCCGTATTGATCGTGACGCCGGTGGTGAGCAAGGCGGTGGTGATATCGGCGACCGCCACGTTGGCCGTGCTCACGCCGGGATTCGGCGAGAAAACATTGGTGGCGCCGCCACTGAACGATCCGCCGCTGGTCGCTGCGCCGGTGATAGTCACATCGGCCGGGTCGAGCAGCCACATGCCGTACTTGCCGTTCGCTGCACTGGTGTTGATTTTGATGCCCGCCACGTCCAGATTGTGGCCGGAGGTTTCGATCAGACCGCCATCGCCGCCCTGTGCGCCGCCACGCGCGGTAATGTTGCCGTAAGCGCGCGTCGAGTCGTTCGACCACAGCACGACTTTACCGCCGCTGCCATTCGCGATGGCATCAGCGCTGATGGCGGAGTCCGCACTCATGTAAGTCGCGGCGGCATTCTGTACCGCGAGGTTCCTGCCCTGGTAGTCGCCGCCGACGAGCACTGTCCCGCCGCCCGCATCGCCGGAGGCGTCGATATGCGCGCCGGACAGGCCGACGTGGTAGCCGGTAGCCGTGACGCTGCCTCCGGTTTGCCCCGCGCCCGTGCCGGCAA
>JAKCAB010000519.1 GCA_021839785.1 bacterium
CACCGACGGCGACGGCAAAGCGGACGTGCGCCGGCGCGTTCTTACCGGTTTTGCAATCGACTACGCGCCGTACCGGACCAACCAGCTCAACATGCAGGCGATGTTCAACAGTTTTCGCTGGGGCCTGGACAACCGCATCCACGGCTGCACGGCACCCAACGGCGGCGAGGTCACGTCGCCGCTCACGCCGGGTCGCGCGCCGGTGAACGTCCGCGGACGCGACTTCGCCTTCGACCCCCGCACGGACGTGCTCGAAACCGAGGCGGACGGTGGACAATACGGTTTGTGTTTCGACGACCGTGGCCGGCGGTACACGTGCAACAACAGCGACCACATCCGCGTGTTCATGTACGAATCGCGTTACGCGGATCGCAACCCGTACTTCACCATGCCACCCGCGCTGGAAAGCATCGCCGTGGACGGCCCGGCGGCGGAGGTCTATCGCACCAGCCCGGAGGAACCGTGGCGGGTCTTGCGCACCAAATGGCGCGTCTCCGGCGCAGTGCCGGGGCCCATCGAGGGCGGTGGGAGGGCGAGCGGTTATTTCACCAGCGCCACCGGCATCACGATCTATCGCGGCGACGCCTGGCCGGAAGAATTCGTGGGCGACGCCTTCATTGCCGATTGCGGCAGCAACCTGGTTCACCGGAAAAAGGTGCGCGCGGACGGCGTCGCGTTGCGGGCCGAGCGACCGGCCGACGAGCGACGCACCGAGTTCCTCACCTCCACCGACACCTGGTTCCGGCCGGTGCAAGGCGCGAACGCGCCGGACGGGGCGCTGTACGTGATCGACATGTACCGCGAGATCGTCGAACACCCGTGGTCGCTGCCGCCCGGCATCAAGAAGTTCCTGGACCTGAACAGCGGCAACGACCGCGGCCGGATTTACCGCATCGTGCCGGATGGCTTCAAACAACCGAAGCTCCCGCGGCTCGGCCAGGCCGGCACCGCAGAGCTCGTGAAAACATTGGAATCGCGCAACGCCTGGCATCGCGAGACTGCGGCGCGCCTGCTTTACGAGCGCCAGGACAAAGCAGCCGTGCCGGCGTTAGAAACGCTGCTTCGCGAATCGCATTCGCCGCTCGGCCGGATGCACGCGCTGTATGTGCTTTCCGGGTTGGGCGCGCTCGCGCCGGAGCATCTGTTGACGGCGTTGAACGACGCCGACGACCGCGTCCGCGAACACGCCGTGCGACTCAAGGAAAAGTTTCTCGCCATGCCGGCGCCCGCGCCAACGTTGACCGAAAAGCTGCTGGCGCTGGCGGACGACCCAAGTCCCCAGGTGCGCTACCAACTCGCGTTCACGCTCGGCGAAACCCACGACCCGCGGCGCCTCGACGCCCTGGCCACCATCGCCCGGCGCGACGCCGCGGACCGGTGGACGCGCGCCGCGGTGCTGAGTTCGCTCGCGGAAGGACCGGTGGAGATGTTCGACCGTGTGACGGCTTGGTTCGCGCCGTACCGCACCGGTCCGGCGCCGGGCGAAGGCGAGTATGAATTTCTCCGCCAGCTTGTGGAGGTCATGGGCGCGCGAAACCGCACCAACGAAGTCGCCGCCGTGCTGGGCTTCGTGGCGAAGGCGGAGCCGGCGGTCGCCTTCACGCTGGTCCACGCGCTGGGCGAGGGTTTGCAGCGATCCCGCGGCAAGCTGGCCACGGCGGATTTGCAGCCGCTCTTCGCCCGCGCGAACAGCCTGGCGAGCGATGCCGCCGCGGCCGAAACGACGCGCGTCCAAGCCGTCGAGTTGCTGGCGCTGACCAGCTACGCCGAATCCGGGGAGCGCCTGTTCGGTTTGCTCGACCAGACGCAGCCGCAAGCGGTGCAGTTGGCGGCGATCCGCACGTTGGGCCGGTTCAACGACGCCGTGGTCGGTCGCGAACTGGCGGCCCGCTGGACTTCGCTGACGCCGCGGTTGCGCGCCTCGGTGCTGCCGGTGCTCGTGGCGCGACCGGAGCGCGCGGCGGAATTGTTGACCGCGGTCGAGACCGGCGCCATCCGCAAGACCGACCTGACCTCGACGCAGATCGATTTTCTCATGAACCATCGTGACGCCCGAATCCGCCAGCGGGCGGTGAAGTTGTTGGCGGGACAAGTGACCACCGAGCGTCAGCAGATCATCGATGCGTTTCGGCCGGCGTTGGCCCTGCAAGGTGACCCCGCGAGAGGCAAAACCCTTTTCGTTGAGCGGTGCTCGTCCTGCCATCGTTTGGGCGGCGAAGGCTACGCGCTGGGGCCGGACTTGGTGAGCGTGCGCAACGCCGGCAGGGAGAAAATGCTCACGAGCATCGTCGATCCGAGTCGGGAGGTGTTGCCGCAATACCTGGCGTTCGAGATCGAGACCAAGGACGACGAAAGCCTGCTGGGCATTGTGGCCAACGAAACGGCCACGAGCGTCACGCTTCGCCAGGCTTACGGCAAGGAGACGGTGATTCTCCGCGCGAACATTGCGTCCATGCAAAGCCGCGGCAAATCGGTCATGCCCGATGATCTTCAAGCCGGGCTCACCCCGCAGGACATGGCGGATCTATTGGAGTTCGTCGGCACGGCACAGTGAGGGCGGGCCAACGGCGTTTGGTGGAGCGAAAAGCGCGCGCGTTCCAGGCGGGTTGGACACCCGCGCTCCGGCTCACGGCGCTTCGGCTACAGATCG
>JAKCAB010000030.1 GCA_021839785.1 bacterium
GCAAAAGATCGTGGAGGGTGAGGAGGCCTTCCACCGGTCCGCCCGGCCAGCTCTGAAGCAAGACCATGCCGGTCGGCGATTCCATCAGGCGGGCCTGCGCTTCCCGCAGGCTGGCGGTGGGCGCGCACAACACCGCTTCGGCCAGGCGCGGCTCGCGCTTTTCCTTCAGCGCGACGCGACATTCGCCCCGTTCGAGGATGCCCCGCAAGACGCCGGCTTCGACCACCGGAAAACGTTCGTACGGGTGCGCCTCCATCAATCGCTCCAGTGCCTCGGGTTTGAGCGAATCGGCGATGACCGGATTGCGGTTGGCCAGCGCGGAGGCGGGTTGTTCCTGCCAGGCACGCAGGTCGCGCGGGGGCACGAAACGATCCAGGTCGTGACCGTCTTGTTCGAGCAGGGCATCGTAAAAGTTGTGACGCAGGAGACGTCGGCTCAGCGCCTGGCTTACCAGCGCTCCGAGCATCAACGGCGGCACGAGGGCGAATTCGTGGGTCATTTCAAACACGATCAGCACGCTCGTGACCGGCGCCCGCACCACGGCCCCGAGCGTGGCGCTCATGCCCACGACGGCCAGCACCGCCTTGTCGCCGGCCGCCAGCGGCAGCACGTGGTTCACCAGGCCGGACAGGCAGACGCCCACCATCGCGCCGAAAAACAGGTTGGGCGAAAAAATCCCGCCGCAGCCGCCGGTGCCGTAACAACTCACCGTGGCAATAAACTTCGTGAACAGGAGCACCGCCGCAATGTCCCAGGCGAGCTTGCCGGCCAGGGCGTCGGTCAAATCGCCGTAACCCAGTCCGAACACTCCCAAATGACCGCGCGTGTGGTCTTGAAAGAAGACGCCGACGCCCAGGGCCCAACAAACGAGCGCCCCGATCGCGGGCCGCAGCCACGGCGGAACCGGCCTCCAGCACTGGCTCAGCGCGCGCAGTCCCAACGCGGCCCGTTGAAACGCCACTCCGACCAGCCCCGCCACCGCCGCCACCAGCGGCACGATGAGATATGACCGCCACTGCGGTTCGCCCAGCGGCTCCAGTTGGAACGCCGGCTGCGGCCCCAGCAAGCCGTGCGTCACCAACGCGCCCAACATGCCTGCCAGCAGAATACTCCCCAGCAAACGGCTGTTGAGATCGCCGATGATTTCCTCGAGCGCGAACGTCACCGCCGCCAGCGGCGTGTTGAAGGCCGCCGCCAGCCCCGCCGCCGCGCCGGTGGCCGCGCCTTGGCGGCGCTTCTGTTTCGGTTCGCCCGCCAGGCCGGCCAGATTGGACGCCACCGTGCCCGCCAGTTGCACACTCGGGCCTTCGCGGCCGAGGCTGCTGCCGGTCCCGATCTGGATGGCCCCGGCGATGAACTTCACCCACGCCACGCGGAACGGCACGTGACCGAAGTCCTTCCAAAACGCCGCCTTCAACTGCGGAATCCCGCTGCCCGCCGCCTCCCGGCAAAACGAGTTCATCAGCCATCCCGCGACCAGGCCGCCCGCCAGCATCAAGGCCAGGCTACCAAACAAAAAGACCGTCCCCGATTGTTTGGCGAGTTTCACCAAGCCTTTCTCGTAGAGTTGGCTCATGGAGGCTTGAAAGGCGACCGTGGCGAGACCGGCGCCCAGGCCATAGAAGGTGGTCAGCAGGATCGTGCGCGTCTGTTTGGGCAGACGACGCAACCAGGAACGCAAGGCAGCAGTGACCGAGAACATTTCCGTCCGGCGCAAATGTGAAACAATTTCCACGAGGAGGCCAGCGGCGATTCGCCGGACCGGTCAAACGCCCCGGCGAGCATGGCCACCCGCCGGCCACGCTGGGCGAAAGGGCGCACAATCTGAGGTTGCGAAAGACGGCCTTGGCAAAGATATTCCGAACGTGAATCCAAATGCCACTCGCGGCACCCGCGCGTTGTCACCCCAGCCGGCCATCGCTTTTACCTTGATCGAACTGCTGGTCGTCATTGCGATCATCGCGATCCTGGCCAGCCTCCTGTTGCCCGCGCTCGCCACGGCCAAGGAAAAGGCGCAGCGCACGGCCTGCGTGGGCAACAACAAACAGCTCGCGCTGGCCATGCACATGTATGCCAACGACAATGCCGATTGGATGCCCTGGCCGAACTGGGGCAACGACTACGGCCCCGGCTGGCTTTACCAGCCCGTCGGGGGCCGCGCTCCCGATCCGCTCAAGACCAACGAGTGGCCGCACGTCACCGCCGGCCTGTACTGGCCGTTCGTGGGCGAGCGCAAGATTTACAATTGTCCGCTCGACAAAACGAACGACGTTTCGTGGACCAAGCGGCAGCAACGGCTCTCCAGCTACATCATGAACGGCGCCGTCTGCGCCTATGGCCGCCAGGTCAACGGCCGCACGTACAAACTCAGCGCCTTCAATCCCGCCGCCTACGCCATGTGGGAACCCGACATCAAAAACTACGGCGGCGTGTACGGCCCCAATCCCGGCCACGACGCCAGCCAGTACCCGAACCTGGACGAAGGGGTGGGCCGCCGGCACAAGAAGGGCGCGGTGATCCTGGGCTTCAGCGGCCAGGTCCATTTCATCACCTTCGAGAAGTTCCAGCAGGAACAACGCCTGAACAAACCCGGCCTCCTGTGGTGCGTGCCCGACAGCCGGACGGGGGAGTGACACCCACGCTGAGAGG
>JAKCAB010000663.1 GCA_021839785.1 bacterium
GGTGACGATCGAGAGGACATACTGGCCCGACGTGGCCGTGGCGCTCAAACCGGTTTCTGCGGAGGCCGTGGCGGGCGAAGAATTCATGTACAACATCGCGCTGGTCAACGCGGGCCAGGGACCGGCGGGGCCTCCCGCGGTCACCAATCTCGAAGTGAGTTTTGCCGTGCCGGCCACGGCGCAGTTCGTTTCGGCCAGCACCGGCGGCGTGCTCGACAACGGTGTCGTGCGATTCAGCGGTGTGACCGTGCCGGCCAGCGGCGGGCCCACACTCAGCGTCACCGTGCTCCCGGAAACGCCGGAGGACCTGGTCGCTTCCGCCCACGTGAACGACCCTGGCCCTTACCAAGCCAACAACACCGCGACCCTCCCCACGCCGTCCACCGGCACCGCCACCAATCGGGCGGACCTCACCTTGACGCTCACCGCCCAACCGGAGCCGGTTCACAAAGGCGCCGAGTTGACCTACACGCTCACGGTCACCAACGCCGGGCCGGCTGTCGCGCCGGGCTGCCTCGTGACGGACGCGCTTCCCGCTTCGCTCACGTTCCTGGGCGCGACAACGTCGCAGGGCATCGCCGCCTTCGCCAATGGCAGCGTCACTTGTGACCTGGGGGCACTCACGAACGGCGCCACGGCCACGGTCACGATCCGCGTCCAGCCCACGCTCGAAGGCTTGGTCACGAACACCGCAACGGTCAGTGTGAACAGCGATGGCGCAGTGACGGACCCACACCCCGGCAACGACACCGCCTCGCTGATTTCCACCGTGATCTCGCCGCTGGCGGTCCAGGTGGTCACCGCGCCGGCGTTCGATCCCCAGACTGGACTCTTCGCGCAAACAGTGCGGTTCACGAACGTCGGCACCAACGCGCTGCCCGCGACCGCACTGGTGTTAAACAAAATGCCGACCAACGTGGTGGTTCTCAACGCCTCAGGTGCGGCAGACGGCCAGCCTTACCTGCAACTGCGGCGCGCGGTCGCCGCCGGGGAAGGCGTGGACTTCACGGTCGAGTTCTACCAACGTGGCCGGGGCGGCTTTACCTCGCCCGTTTACACCGCCGTCGAAGATCCGGAGTTCCCGCCCCCGCCAACCGGCGGGAACGTTCCGACGATCCCCGGTCCTGGGTCACTGAAGATCGCCGGCCAGGTGAGTCAAGGCCGCTTGCTCCTGGAATTCCAGACCGTTCCCGGCAGCCAGTATTTGGTTCAATACCGCGACTCGCTGAGCGACATCTGGCACACCGCCGCGCCGGCCATCACCGCCGCCACGGACGACGTCCAATGGTTCGACGACGGGCCGCCAAAGACGGCCACGCCGCCGGGCGCGTCGCGCTTTTACCGGGTCATCCAATTCACACAACCTTGAAAACTCCCTCGGTTCACGCCATGAAAAGTCGTGCCTCCACCCCCCTGTGTTTGCTCGCCGTCACCGCCGTCCTGCCGCTGGCCAAAGCGGGCGAACCGATCGAGCAACCCAACCGCATCACCTTCGCGCCGCGCCTGGGCTTCAACGTCAAGGCCAGCTTCCAGAGCTCCCTGGCGGGGACGGGAGCGAACCCCGGACCCGCGACCGGCGGAGGATTGGATCGCGTCTATGACGACGGATACGTCAAGGTGGACAGCAGCGGTAACGGCGGCGGCCAAACGTGGAACTGGGGTTATCAAAGGGACCGCCAAGCCCCTCCCGGTGCCGGCACCCTCGCCTTGAGCGCCATGTCGGGCAGCAATCCGGCTGTGGTCAACGACGTGAAGGACGACCCGCTGGTCGGCGGCGAGGTGACTTACACGCGGTACCTCTTCGAATTTGGCCGCGCCAATTGGGGCGTCGAGCTTGGCGCCACCTACACTCCGGTTTCGATCAGCGACGATTCCACTCTCAGTGCCAACGCCCACCTCGTTCGCGACCTCTACAATCTGGGCGGCATCACCCCGCCCGCGGCGCCGTACCAGGGCACCTTCGGCGGGCCGGGACCCGTGATCAGCGATTCGCCGACGCGCACAGCCTCCACGGAAGCGGTCACCTTCACAGGCAATCGCAAACTCGAATCGAGCGTCTTCGGCATCCGCCTGGGCCCGAACCTGGACATCCCGATGGGCAATCCGTTGTCGCTCCAAATCAGCGGCGGCCTCTACCTCCAGTACGCGGACACGGATTTCACCTACTCGGAAACCGCCACCCTGGCGGGAGGTGCGTCGCAAACGCAATCCGGTTCCGTCTCGCAGCAGGATTGGGTCGTGGGCGGGTACGTCCGCGGCCAGTTGCTGGTCGCGCTGTCGCGGACGGTCGGCATCTTTGCCGGCGCAGAGTACGTGTTCGCCGACAGCATCAATTTGGGCACGCCCACGCATCAGGCCACGCTCGACCTCGACGGTTCGGCCTACGGGATGGCCGGCCTGGCCTTCAAGTTTTAGCGCGCCTGGCGCCGGCCGCGAGCAGCAGCGCACCGACCGGGACGGCGTCTTCCGCCAGCCTGGCGAGCGCGATCTGCGGTCCCGGCTGAAAAGCCTCCATCAAAAACGCCGGCAACGCCCCGGCCACGGCTGTCCGCAGCGGCTCACCCAGCAGCGAAAGGCCGCCGCCGAGCAGAACGATTTCCGGGTGCAGCAAATGCACTGCGTGCGACAGGCCAAAGGCGAGGTCA
>JAKCAB010000508.1 GCA_021839785.1 bacterium
GGCGGGTGGACAAGTGGATCGAACTCCGCGACGGACAGAACGTGGTCTATTGCCGGCACACGCTTTCCGGCATGAGCGGGCCGATGTGCTTCGGCCACCACGCGATGTTGCGCTTCCCCGACCGGCCGGGCAGCGGCGTCGTGACCACCAGCGCGTTCGCGCACGGCCAGGTTTTCATCGAACCCACCGAGCGGCCGGAGAACCGCGGCTATTCGTGGCTCCAGCCGGGGGCAACCTTCGATACCCTCGAGCGCGTGCCGACCCTCGTCGGCAAGGACACGGACCTCGCGCGCTTTCCCGCCCGGCGCGGCTTCGAGGATATTGCGATGATCCTGAGCCAGCCGGACCTGCCGTTCGCGTGGACGGCGGCCACGTTCCCGCGCGAACACTACGTGTGGTTCGCGCTCAAAGACCCGCGGGTGCTGCGCGGCACGATCTTCTGGCTGTCGAACGGTGGCCGGCATTACCCGCCTTGGAACGGGCGGCACGTCAACGTGCTCGGCTTGGAGGAAGTCACCAGCTACTTCCACTTGGGGCTCGCGGAATCGGTCCGGATGAATCCCTTCACCAAACTCGGTTTCGGCACTTCGGTGGCACTCGATCCGCGGCGGCGCTTCACCGTGAATTACCTCCTGGCCGTGGCGCCGATCCCCGTCGGCTTCGATCGCGTGGCCGACATTGTGCCCGGGCCCGACGGGGCAGGAGTAAATCTCCGGTCCGTTTCCGGCAAAACCGTACCGGTGCCGCTGGACCTCGAATTCCTGCGCGGAGGCGAACGCTGAATCCGCCCGCCGCCGCCGCTTTGCCCGCCCCGCTGAACATCAAATCGCCGCCGGCACTGGTCGCGTACCTGCGCCGTTCCGGGTGTCTCCGCGCCGATGAAACGCCCACCGTGCGGGTGCTGGCGGGCGGCGTGTCGAACCGTACCGTCTGGGTCGGCCGCGAATCCGGCGCGGCGTGTGTGCTCAAGCAGGCCTTGCCGAAGTTGCGCGTGCCGGTGGACTGGTTCAGCAGCCCCGCCCGGATCGGCCGCGAAGCGCTGGGCCTGCACTGGCTGGGCCGCCTGCTCCCGTCGGGCGCGGTGCCACGCTTCTTGTTCGAGGATCCCAAGCACCACCTTCTCGCGATGACCGCCGTGCCGGAACCGCACGAGAATTGGAAGGTGGCGTTGCTGGCCGGCCGGTTGGATGCGGGCCTGGTCCGCCAGTGTGCGGGTCTTCTGGCGGCCATTCACCGCGAAGCCGCCACGCGAACGGATGAGCTGAAACCCATTTTCGCCGACCGCGCGTTCTTCGAGTCGCTGCGGCTGGAGCCTTATTTCGGTTACGCGGCGACGCAGGTTCCCGCAGCCGCGGGCTTCTTGCAGCGCTTGATCGCCGAGACCCGCGCCTGCGCACTGACGCTCGTCCACGGCGATTTCAGCCCGAAGAACCTGCTGGTTCACCGCGGGCGGCTGGTGCTGCTCGACCACGAGGTCATTCACTGGGGCGACCCGACGTTCGACGTGGGTTTTGTGCTGACGCACTTCCTAAGCAAAGCCAACCACCGGTCCGCACAGCGCGGCGCGTTTGCCGAGGCGGCCCAGGCGCTTTGGCAAACCTACCGCGCCGAGGTCGGTCAGTTGGCGGCAAGCCCAGACTTCGAACCGCGGGCCGCCCGACAGACGCTCGGCTGTCTGCTGGCGCGCGTGGCGGGACGTTCGCCGCTCGAGTACCTCGAGGCCGCGGAGCGCGCCGCTCAGCGCGACGCTGTACTCATCCTAGCCGACGCACCGCCAACCACGATCGCCAAACTGATCTCTCGCTTCATCGCATGTCTGCCATCCGCCAACTGACCGCCCTCGAAATCCTCGACAGTCGTGGCCGACCCACGATCAAGACCGCCTGCGAACTCACGTCAGGTGCCCGGGCCGGCGCGTCGGTGCCTTCGGGCGCGTCCACCGGCACCGCCGAAGCCCTTGAGCTGCGCGACCGCGAGCCGCGTCGCTACCGCGGGCTGGGTTGCCGCCGGGCGGTGGCGAACGTCAACGGAGAACTGAACCGGGCTTTGGCCGGCCGCGATTTCGCCGACCAGGCGGAGTTGGACGCGACGTTGCTGGCCGTGGACGGCACGCCCAACAAAGCCCGGCTCGGGGCGAACGCGCTGCTCTCCGTTTCGCTCGCCTTTGGCCGCGCAGTGGCGGTTGAACGCGGCGTCGCGCTGTATCGGCATTTCGCGGACGTGCTCGGCGAACCGCTTCGCACGCTGCCGCGGCTCACGATCAACTTGTTCAGCGGTGGCAAACACGCGGGCGGCCAGGTTCCCATCCAGGATGTGCTGGTGGTGCCCGCCTCGGCCCGCAGCGTGGACGAGGCGCTGGCGATGACTTACGAGGTCTATCAAAGCGCCGCCGACCTCACGCAGCGCAAATACGGCATGCGTGCCCTGACCGCCGACGAAGGCGGGTTGGCGCCGCCGTTTGCCAGCGCGGAGGCGATGCTCGAAGACGCCGTGGCCGCGATCGAAGCCGCCGGATTCGCGCCTGACGGCGACGTCGGCCTCGCGGTGGACGTGGCGGCGAGCCACTTTTTCCGCGCCGGTCGCTACCATTTAGAGGCGGCGGCGCTCGACAGCGACGCGATGATCGAGCGCGTGACCG
>JAKCAB010000146.1 GCA_021839785.1 bacterium
TGCCGTACTGGTACGACCGTTGCGTGGACTGGCCACGCGGCGGCTTCGTGCTCGCCGACGACGCGTCCCGCCCCGCCCCCCCCGCGACGGAGAAAATGATCGTGACCCAGGCGCGCATGGTCTGGGGTTTCGCGCACGCGTATCGCAAGGGCTACCGCGATCCGCAGCGCGATTACCTGCGGGCCGCGCGGCAGGGTTACCAGTTCTTGATCGAGAAATTCCGCGACCCGGTGAACGGCGGGTATTACTGGAAAACCGATCTCGCCGGCCAGCCCACCAACGACCGCAAATACCTTTACGGGGAAGCGTTCGTGATCTACGCGCTGGTCGAGTATCACCGGGCGAGCGAAGACCCGGTGCCGCTTCGCCACGCGATGGACCTTTACCACGCGTTGCAGGAACACTGCCACGACAAGAAGAACGACGGCTGGGGCGAGCATTACACCCGCGACTGGCAGTGGATCACCGAGCAGGATCCGCGGATCGAGGTCGAGCGGGCGGGTCTCAAGAGCGCGAACGCGCATCTCCATTGGATGGAGGCGCTGGCCGAGCTCTACGACGCCACCCAGGACAAGGAGGTCAAGAAGTCCCTCGCCGAGGCGCTCAAGCTCAACCAAAAGTGGTTTTACCCGAAACAAATCAGCAAGGCGGCTTTTCACCGGAACCCCGATTGGGACGCGGTCACCGATCCGCAGAGCGCCGGTCTTTCGTACGGGCACAACGTCGAGTTCGCGTGGCTGATGATCCGGGCCGAACAAGTGCTGGGGCGCCGGCCTTCCTGGTCGTATTTCGACGCGATTCTGGACCACGCGCTTAAGTACGGCACCGACCACGAGCGCGGCGGCCTGTACAATCGCGGTGCCGACAACCAACCGGCCACCGACACGGCCAAGGTCTGGTGGAGCCAGGCCGAGTTCATGGCGGCGCTGACCGACGGCCTTCAACACCGGGAAAACCCGGCCTACCGCGAAGCGCTGGTGAAACTCATCGCCTTCCTGCGCGCCCACCAGATCGTGCCCGCCGACGGCATCTGGCTGGACACGGTCACCGCCGAGGGGTTGCCCAAGAGTTCGGGCAAGGCGCATAACTGGAAGGCGAATTACCACGACTTGCGCGCGCTCGTGAAATTCGTCGAGGCCTTCGAGGATCCCGCCGAGGCGCCATAGCCAGGTGGAATGCGTGCTCATCGCCTTCCACAAACCTTACGGCGTGTTGTCGCAGTTCACGCCCGACGGTTCGCCGAACCGCTCGCTGGCGGGCTTCGGCTTCCCGGCCGCGGTATACCCGATCGGGCGGCTCGACGCCGACAGCGAGGGTTTGCTGCTGCTCAGCGACGAATCGGCTTGGAACGACCGTCTGTTGAACCCGCGCCAGGCGCACCGCCGCGAGTACTGGGTCCAGGTCGAGCGCGTGCCCGCGGACGCCGCATTGCGTCAACTCGCCGCCGGCGTGGTCATTCAGGGCCGCCGGACGCTGCCTTGCCGTGTTCGACAAATCGGCCCGCCGCCAAACCTGTCGCCGCGCGACCCGCCCATCCGGTTTCGCAAAAGTGTGCCGGACTGCTGGCTGGCGCTGGAATTGGTCGAAGGCCGGAACCGCCAGGTTCGCCGCATGACCGCGGCGATCGGCCACCCGACGTTGCGGTTGATCCGCGTGCGGATTGGCGGGTTTGCGCTGGCAGAGCTTGCGTCCGGCCGCTGGCGGGAGTTGTCCGCCGCCGAACGCCAACTTGTGCTGAGCCCCGATTGAGCGCCGGACTTGCCGCGGATTGGGAGTGTTTCGCTCCGTTTTCGCGCTGGCGAGTTCCGCTTCGATGCCGATAAGCTTTGCGCCGCCAGCCTCGCTGAGCACGGGATGAACGAAACCACGCGTTACCTCCAATCCGCCTCGGATGAGCGCCCCCTCGAGGTCGCCACCCTGGTCAATTGCCTCATCATCGACGCGGTCCGCGCCAACGCCAGCGACATCCACATCGAGCCGTGGGAGAGCAGCATCGTCGTGCGCGTCCGCCTGGCGGGGGTGTTGCAGGAGCTGGCGCACCTGCCGCTCGACCTCATGGACAAGCTGGCCGGGCGGATCAAGGTGATGGCCAGCCTGATCTCCTACCAGACCGATCTGCCGCAGGAAGGCCACGTGGCCGCCAGCCCGGAGTTCGGCGGGGTGGAATTGCGCGTCTCGCTGTTCCCGACCGTGCGCGGCGAGAAGATCGTGATCCGCATCTTCGACCCGCAGAACCGCAGCTTCAACCTCGCGGACCTCGGCTTCGAGGAGGACACGCTCCAGATCTTCGTCCGCCTGCTCTCGCGCCCGAACGGCTTGATCCTGCTAACCGGTCCGACCGGCTCGGGCAAGACCACCGCGATTTACGCCGCGTTAACGCATCTGGTGAACCGTCACGGGCCGACGATTTCGCTCAGCACGGTGGAAGACCCGGTCGAGTTCCACCTGCCGATGGTGAGCCAGGCGCAGATTCATCCGGCCAAGGAGTTCACCTACCCACGCGCCTTGCGCTCGCTGATGCGGCAGGACCCGCAGGTGATCATGATCGGCGAAATCCGCGACCCCGAGACCGCCGCCATCGCGGTCCAGGCCGGCCTGACCGGCCACCTGGTGATCAGCACGATCCATTCGGGCAGCA
>JAKCAB010000649.1 GCA_021839785.1 bacterium
TGTGCCGCGGAGCACCGTGGATTGAGAGAAAATGCGACGAACGAAACCGAGTCCGCTCTCGACCGTGAACACATCCCGGGAAGGCCCGAATTGCACGTCCACAGGGTTGAGCATTTCCGCTTCCAGCGCGGGGCCGCCGTCGCCGCTGTATCCCCCGCCGCCGGCCCCGGTGGCGCCCGAACCGGCGAAGGTTTCGATCACGCCATCCGGCCGGATGCGACGGATCCGGTGATTCCAGTAATCCGCGACGTAAACCGAACCGTCGGTGTCCACCGTCAGACCCGTGGGCGAATAGAACCGCGCGCTGGTGGCCGGCCCGCCATCGCCGCTGAAGCCTGCCTGCCCCGTCCCGGCAAAGGTGTTGATGACTCCGTCCGCACCGACCTTGCGCACGCGATTGTTGCCGGTGTCGCTGATGTACAGGTTGCCCGCGGCGTCCAAGGCAATGCCCTGCGGGCTGCTGAGCTTGGCCGCCGTCGCCGGCCCACCGTCCCCGTCGTAGCCTGCGTCCTGAATGCCCGCGACGTTCTTGATGATGCCGTCGGTTTCGATCCGGCGAACCATGCTTTGAGAGATCAGATACAGGTTGCCGTCCGCGTCGAAAGTGAGGGAGCGCGGCGAACCGATCTCCGCCTCCAAGGCCGGGCCGCCGTCACCCGTGTTGCCGTACCCGCCGGTGCCGGCGAACGTTTCGATCTGGCCATCGGTGGTGAGCACGCGAATGCGCTGGTTGCCGGTATCGGAGATGAACAAGTTCCCATCGGCGTCCACTGCCAGACCGGAAGGGCTGTTCAACAACGCCTCGGTGCCGGGACCGCCGTCGCCCGCAAAACCGGCGGTGCCGGTTCCGGCCACCGTCTGAATGGATTGGTCCGCGTTGATGCGCCGCACGACATTGCCGGACGTGTCGGCTACATAAACGACGTTGCCGGGGCCGAAGGCGACCGCCACCGGACGAACGAGAATGGCGCGGGTGGCTGGGCCGCCATCGCCCGTTGAACTGAAACGGCCAACGCCGGCGATGGGGTTGATGATGCCCGCGGCATCGACGTGTCGCACCCGGTCGTTGAGCGTGTCGAAGACCGTGAAAGTGCCGTCGCCCAGGCTGGTGACGCCCGAAGGCCGCAAAATGTCGGCCTGGGTGGCCGGCCCACCGTCGCCCCCGGAGCCGTATTCGCCGGTGCCGGCGACGGTATGGATGATGCCGTCATTGTCGATGCGGCGGACTCGGTTAATGTCGGAGTCGGTGAAAAGCACGCCCTGCGAGTCCGCGGCCACGCCGTCAGGCGTCGTGATCCTGGCTTTGGTCGCGGGTCCATTGTCGCCCGAAAACCCATACGTGCCGGTGCCCGCGATGGTGCGAATCACGCCGTCCGTTCCGATGCGCCGCACGCGATGATTCGCCGAGTCGCCGATCACCACCGATTCGCCCGCCTCGACCGCAATCCCGGTGGGTCCCCAAAGACGCGCGGTGGTGGCGGGGATTTCATCGCCGTTGTAACCCGCCGTGCCGCTGCCCGCGATGGTGGTGATGTCGCCCGCCTGATCAATGACGCGCACGCGGTTGTTGCCGGTGTCGGTGATGTACAACTTGCCGGAAGGCGCCCAGGCAAGACCGCTGGGAGACTTCAGCGCGGCCGCCAGCGCCGGGCCGTCGTCGCCGCTGAAGCCCGCCGTGCCCGTGCCGGCCACGGTGAAGATGATGCCCGCGCTGGAAACACGACGGACCCGGTGGTTGTCGCGATCCGCGATGTACACGTTGCCCGCGTTGTCCACGGCCACCGAGGTGGGCGTGAACAAGCGTGCCCGCGTCGCGGCGCCGCCATCGCCGCTGAAGCCGGGTTCGCCGGTTCCGGCAATGGTCGTCATCACGCCGTTCGGCGCCAGGCGCCAGACCCGGTGGTTATTGCGGTCGGCCACGTACAGGTTGCCGGCGGCGTCGTAGGCCCCGGCGTTGGGACCGGACAACTGCACCTGCTTGCCGTCTTTGCCATTCCCGCGGTCGATGGTTCCGGCCACCGTCTGGATGCGACCATCGGGCACCGCCACCAGACTCAACCAGGACGGCACGCTCAACTTCGAGTAGGCCACGGCGCCCCCCGCGGGGTCGATGGCCTGCAGGGTGTATTCGTAAAGTTTGCTCACGGTGGCGTTGGTCACCGGTTTGGAAATCCACACGGGGGGACTGTCCGCGGCGTGTAACCGTTCCGCGACGATTAGGAAGAGCAGCGCTAAGAGGCTCCAGGCGCGACAGGCTAGGCGATTGTTCATGGCGGGCCGTACAGTGGCGCAAAGGGTCAAGCGAGTCAATTCCACTCTATGAGAATAGCTGGCAAACGACTTGCCGCATAATTACCGACGCCGAAGGAGCGTTAAGAGAGGAAACGATAGGCATACATGGCATTGCGGAAGAAAAATAACTAGCCTGTCCTGAAAAACGGTTTCAGGGAGGCAGGGTGAGCAGAGTGGCCGCGGCGTTTGGAGGACGGCGAGGAGACGGGTCCAATGAAATCCAAAGAAGGCGGCCGCCCGCCGCCGCTTTCGCACGTTCCACGCCGCGGCGGCCAACCGCGTATTCTTCAGGCCCGTCTCAGTCGCGCAGCGCGCGGTAAAAGACCGGGCTGGTCAGCGGCGCG
>JAKCAB010000376.1 GCA_021839785.1 bacterium
TCGCCAGCGCCCGCCGGCGAAAACATTTGAAGCCGCCGGTCGGGTCGCTGATCGGCATGCCGGTCACGACGCGGACGTACTTCGCCGCGCAGAGGCTGAGCATCAGCCGCCGCAAAGGCCAGTTGATGACGCGAATGCCGTTGGCGTAACGCGAGCCAAGTACCAGATCGGCGTTGGCCGCAGCGGCGAGGAACCGCGGGATGTCGTCCGGGTTGTGCGAAAAATCGCCGTCCATCTCGAACACGAATTCGTAACCGCGCTCCAGCGCCCAGGCGAACCCGGCGCAGTAAGCCCGCCCCAGCCCTTCCTTGCCCGCGCGGTGCAGCACATGCACGGCGTCGTGGGCGGCGGCCAGTTCGTCGGCAAGCTGGCCGGTGCCGTCCGGCGAATTGTCATCGACGATCAGCAGGTCCACCGCCACCGGCAGGGCCAGCACTTTGGCCACGAGCGGACGCAAGTTTTCCCGCTCGTTGTAAGTCGGCACGATGATCAAGGTGTCCCGCGGCATGGCGACGTTGCGGAGTAACTAGCAAACTCCGGGCCAGACAGGAAGCTCAGTTTGCGGCCCGTCACGCCGGCGACGCGTCCCTGTTTTTGGTGCGCGACCGTCTCGGTCGCAGCGGCTCGTGTGGCACTGCCGACAAGGTCGGCCCGGTCGCGGGTTGGACACCCGCGCTCCGGTCCAAGGTTCAACGGGCGACGCTGGTTGAGCACCCGCGCGCCGGCGACGCGTTCGCGGGCAACAACGGGCGCAGCGGACACGCCTCGCAGCGCGGTTGCCGCGGCCGGCAAAAATCTTTCCCCACCATCACAAGTTGGGCATGGTAATCCTGCCAGTAATCCAGGCGTTCCGCCGGCGGCCGGTGATCGAGCCAGGCCACGCAACGCCGCTGCACTTCTTCGTACGTCGCGTCCGGCGCGCACCAGCCATGACGCGCGAAAATGCGCTTCGTGTACGCGTCCACCACGAAACTCGCCTGCCCGCCGGCATACAACAACATGCTGTCGGCGGTCTCGGGTCCGACGCCGTTGATGGCCAGCAACCGCGCCCGCGCCTCGGCCAGCGGTCCGCCCAGCAGGCGCTCCAGGTCGCCGCCGTAGTCTTCGACCAACACGGCCAGAAACGCCCGCAAGCGCCGCGCCTTGACGTTGAAGTAACCGGCCGGGCGAAGCAGCTCAGCCAGTTGAACCAGCGGCAGCGCGTAGAGTTGGCGGGGCGACAAAACGTGGGCGGACTTCAAATTGGCGATGGCGCGTTCGACGTTCGACCAACTCGTGTTTTGCGTGAGGATCGCTCCGACGCAGACTTCGAACGGCGTCTCGCCGGGCCACCAATGCTGGTGTCCGAAACGGCGGCGCATCCGCCGGTAAGCCTCGCGCAACGCCGGAGCCAGCCGGGCGTTTGCCGGTTGGCCTTTCATGCCTTCGGCGGCGGGCCGAAGTGCGCCGCCCACGAAGCGTAAGCGGCCGCGTCGTCCAGCATGGCCTCGATCGCCGCCGCCAGCGGATCGGCCTTGATCAGGCCGGAAAACACGGCGCGATCGCCGATGTCGTCCTCCAGCACGAAGGTCGGCCGCTGGGTCACTTGGAGCGCATAAAACTCCGCCGTGCTCGTGCGGACGCGCGCCTCCACCTCCGGCGAATTCGCCCGCGCGTGCAAGGCGGCTTCGTCCACGCCCGCCGCCCGGGCCGCGATGCTGGTGGACACTTCCCACTTCCCGATTTGGCGGCCTTCGCGCAGGGCGGCGTGCATCAGCGCCAGCCGCACGCGGTCGTCGGTGACACCGAAGTCTTTCGCCGCCTCGGCCAGCAGGTTCGACGCGAGGTACTCTTTGAGCGCGGGATCGAACCAGCCGGAGCTCAGCATGAACGGCGCGCGCGCGATCGTCCCGCTGCGGCGGTAAAACCAGTCGCATTGCTCGCGCGACACCGGCAAAGCCGGCGCGTCCAGCAAGGCGATGCGCCATTCGAACTCCACCGGGCGGTCGGCGAACCGGCGCTTCAACTCCGCCCACGCCGGTTCCGCCCAATAACACCAGGACGAAACGACTTCGAAGTAGTAGGTGACTTTGACGGTCATGGCGGTCGCACACTAGCCGCCCGCGAGCCGGGCGCAAGTGCCGGACCAGTCGAACCGGCAGCGGGTGCGCCGGCGCCGCGCTGCCACAGGTCGCTGTGCAGCAGACCCCAATCGCTCGTTCGGCGGCGCACCAGTCGGAAGCCTTCCGCTTCGAGGCAGGCATCGGGTGGCGTTAACCGTCGAGCCGGCAGGCGGGTGGCCACGCGAAAGAACGTGTACGCCGCCCCAGGCACAGCGGGTCACGGCCGTAGGCGAACCGCTTCACAGCAAGGCCAGAATCAGGACGCCCACCCCAACCGCGAGCACCAGCTTGGTCAGAAACAACATGGGCAAAAGGGTAGCGCAACGACGGCGGTTTGGAAAACCCGCTAGCTGCCGTCGTCGCCTGCCCGCTCGGCCGCCGCCATTTCGGCGCGCAAAAGATCGTGGAGGGTGAGGAGGCCTTCCACCGGTCCGCCCGGCCAGCTCTGAAGCAAGACCATGCCGGTCGGCGATTCCATCAGGCGGGCCTGCGCTTCCCGCAGGCTGGCGGTGGGCGCGCCCAGCACCGCGATG
>JAKCAB010000313.1 GCA_021839785.1 bacterium
GTTCCCCGATTCGATCAAGGTCACCAAGCTCTACCCGTCGCCGGTGCCGGACCTGTTCCGCGGCGAGCAAATCGTGCTCGTCGGGCGTTACGCCGGGGAAGGCAAGGGGCGGGTCACCCTCGCCGGCACCGTGAATGGGGCCGCGCGCAGCTTCGAGTTCGACGCCGCGTTTGCCGGCGCGTCCAAAGAGCACGAGTTCATTCCCCGCCTCTGGGCCACGCGCCGCATTGGCTACCTCCTGGACGAAATCCGTCTCCGCGGTGAGAACGCGGAATTGAAGGACGAGGTCGTCGAACTGGCACGCAAGTACGGCATCGTCACGCCGTACACGGCCTTCCTGATCCTCGAAGACGAAAGCCGGCGGGGCGTGCCGCTGGCACAGCAATCCGTGCCGCAACTCCGCGAAGACCGTGGCCAGTACATGATGTTCCGCCAGGCGTTCGCGCCTGACCAAGCGACCACGAGCGGCGCTTCGGCGGTGGCGGCGGCGCGATACGGCCTGTCGCAGAAGTCTGCCGACCAGGTGGGCGTGGCGCTCAGCGCGGGTGGTGTCGAAGCCGAGCGCATGATCGCCTCCGCACCCGCCGCGGTGCCGGTCGCGCCGATGCCAGCCAGAGGTGGCGGCGTGGCCGGCAGCGGCATCGTGGTGGCGCGTCCGGTGCCGACTGCGGTGCCGGCCTTCGACGCCGCCCAGCAAAGCCGGTTCGTGGGCGGAAGGACCTTCTTCCAAAACGGCAACCAGTGGATCGATTCGCGCGTTCAGAAGGCCACCAACGCGCGGCAGGTCCGAATTCAGTTCAGCTCTCCCGAATACTTCGATTTACTGGCGCAAAAGCCCGAAGTGCGGCCGTGGCTGGCGTTGGGACAGAACGTCCAGTTCGTCCTCGGCGAAGCCGTGTACGAAATCTACGAGTAAGGCTTGGGGGCAATCGGGACGCTTGCGCGAGGCTGAACTTGGTGGGGCGAGACTCTGTCGAGCCCTGCCATTTCAACCGCCAAGGCGCCGAGACGCAGAGGATAAATTTGGAACACAGGAAACCAGGAAACCCCGGAGCCCGATTCCTGACTTCCTGAGTTCCTCATTGGACCTCAGCGGCTCCGTGACTCCTTGCCAATCACATGGTGGGGCGAGACTCCGGTCGAGCCCTGCAATAGCAGCCACGAAGGCACCGAGGCTCGGAGCTTGAATTAGGAAGTCAGGAAACCTGGAAACCAGGAAACCTCGGACCCGATTCCTGACTTCCTGAGTTCCGTATTGGATCTCTGCGGCTCCGTCACTCCGTGGCTGTTCGGTGGTGGGGCGAGACTCCGTCGAGCCCTCGACAAAACGCTCCTTCGCAAGTCGGGGCGGGGATGCTGGTCCTCCATCCTACCGCAACCGCTTGGTCAACTCGTCATACTCCGCGTGCGTCCCGATCCAAAACCAGACGACCAAGCTGCCCTTGCGCCGCGCCAAGGCCCGGTACTGCTGGTTCACGCGCACCGACCACACCTCGCCTCGCAGCAGCTTGAAATGCAGCGCGGGGTCGAAAGCGTCCTCTTGCCAGCGACGGAACCGCTCCCGCGCCTGCCCCTGCATCTGCACCTCCGCTGGCAAGGCCTCGAAGCACCGCTAAAAGTTCTCCTGTGTCTTGGAAATCACGGCAGGTCACGCAGCTTCCCGGCCTCAATATCGGCGTCCACCTTCGCCAGCAAGCGGTCGAGTCTGCCGGCAGCGAGGTCGCGCTGCATCTGCCGATCCCAGGCGTCCTCCTCCCACTCGTGGAGACAACGCGCCACTTCGGCGCGCTCTTCCAAGCTGAGGCGGGAGATGGCGGCTTTGATTTCGGCAACCGTGCTCATGCGCGACAAAGTACCTTCCGGTTCGGCGACCGGCAAGCTTTGCCGGGGTGAACCATTCGCGCGGGCGGCGGGCGGCGCACGCTGGCCACGCCCTGCCCGCCGCGCGGCAGGCCTGTCTGCCGACAGGCAGGCGGGTCACGAAAGGACCAACCATGAAAACTCTGGATGGTGCCGGGCCAGACGCCGACCGGCGTTTGCATTTGCCGCAGGCGCGCAAAGCGCGTACAGAGAGGCCATGAAAACAGTCACACTTGCCGAGGCGCGGGCCAAGCTGCCGGCCCTGGTTAAACGAGCGCAGCGGGGTGAAGACATCGGCATTGTCGCCGGCAGCCAGGTGGTCGCCTTGCGCCTCGTGCCGGTGATTTCGGCGGACATTCAGCCGCTCACCCCGGAATACGCGGCCCAGGAATACGGGGTCACGCCGGAAGATCTGGCCCGGTTCAAGGACCGTCAATCCAAAGCCAATGCCACCGCCCGGCGGCAAGGCCGCATCACCCGGTACGAGGGCAGATTTGATCCCCGCACCTTCGATTGAAAGCCGTCGCCTTTGAGCCGTCGGTGTTGCGGCAAATCCGTTCGCTGGGCCGGTCGGAGCGGCAACTGGTCGGGCGGGCGGTTCAACTCGCGCAGGAGCTTTTTGGCCGGCCACACCGCCACGGGGGCACGGGCTGCGAAAACTGACGGGTGAGTTTTATGAAGTCCGCATCGGCCTGGGGCAGCGCCTGGTTTTTGAGAACACGCCGGACGCGCTGCATTTCGTCCTGCTCGGAGGCCACGAGCAGGTGCGGCGT
>JAKCAB010000495.1 GCA_021839785.1 bacterium
CGTGCCGGATCATCGGACCGCAGTCCGCGCCTCCAAGATCAGCGTGTAGGCGTTGGGATTGTGAGTGCGCTCGCAGCCAAACCGAAGGCGCAGGAAGGTGCCGATGTGGACGGCCTCGCCGGTGAAACCGTGACCGGCGAAGAGTTCGAGCGTCCGCGCCAGGCTCAGGGTGTTCACGTAGTAGTCGTCCACCGGGCGGACGACGTGTTCCTCGATCTCGTCCATTTGAAAACAGCCGATGCAGAGGCCCCGCCGCGTCACGCGGCACACCTCCGCCACCGCTGCTTCCAACCCGGCCGGCGAGAGGTGCTCGAACAGATCGTGTACGCACGTGTAGTCGAAGGCCCGGTCCGGCGCGGCCACCGCAAAGGCGTTCCCCACCTTGAAACGTGCCCGCGGAAACAACGCCCGCGCGTTCGCGACGTTCGCTTCGCAGAGGTCAAAACCGGTGTAGTCGAGGAAACGCGCCAGTCCACAGGCCACGAAATAGCGATAATCATTCGCGGAACCACAGGCCGGTTCGAGCACCGCGGGCCGGTTTGGCAGAGTTTCCAATGCGAGTGCGTCGCGCCAGAGACTCATAAAGGTGCCCAAGACGGACGGCGAAAAGCCGGCGGTGCCCTGCTCCGTTGCCGCATCGCGCAGAAACGCGCCCAGGTAGTCTGGCACGTTCTGGCCACACGCTTTCGCGGGCAGGCTGGCGCGCGGGGAACGCAGGAAGCCCGGCAACGCGATGCCTTCGGCGTTGTCGGCGCCCGCGTCCAGCCCGGCGGCGATGGCCTGCCAATCTTCCGCGCTGGCGATTTCCCGGGCGGTCCGCAGCAGCCAGTTCATCGCCAGCGCGAAACGGAGTTCGGCGTCCATCAACTCCGCGAAGCGCTCCCCGAAGAGCGCGTGCAGCAGGAAGTGCCGCGTGAGGATGCTCTGCACGTTGAGGCGTGGATCCTCGACGTCGGCCACCAAGTAGTCGCGCAGCATCGCGGCATCGTGCCGCGACCACGACCGCGTGAGGCGCTCGGTTTCCCGTTGCAGGGTTTCGTCCATTTCGCTGCCGCCGATACTGGCGCCTCCGGGCGGAACCGGCTAGCTTGGAACCTCCGGATTCGAATGAGCACGGATGACCATCGCCAGGTTTTGATCACCGGTGTAAGCCGCGGGCTGGGGCGCGCGCTGACCGCTGGTTTCATTGAATGCGGTTGCATCGTCCTGGGCTGCGCGCGGTCCGCGGAGGCCGTAGCCGAACTCGCCCGCCGTCACCCACCGCCGCACGATTTTGCGACCGTCAATGTCGCCGACGATGCCGCTGTCCGGGCCTGGGCGACAAAGCTGGTTGCGGCCCACGGCCCACCGGACCTGCTCATCAACAACGCCGCGCTCATCAACCGCAACGCGCCGCTGTGGGAAGTGCCGGCCGCGGAGTTCGAACGCGTCGTCGCGGTGAATGTAAGCGGTGTCGCCAACGTGATCCGGCATTTCGTGCCGGCGATGGTGGCCCGCCGGCGGGGCGTGATCGTGAACCTCAGTTCCGGCTGGGGCCGCTCGACGGATGCCGAGGTCGCGCCGTACTGCGCCACCAAGTGGGCGATCGAAGGCTTGACGCAGGCGCTCGCCCAGGAACTGCCAGCCGGCATGGCGGCCGTGCCGTTGAATCCCGGCATTATCGACACGGAGATGCTGCGCAGTTGCTTCGGCGGTACGGCCGGCTCGTACCCATCGCCCGCCGAGTGGGCGGCGCGGGCGGTGCCGTTTCTGTTGGGATTGGGGCCGCGCCACAACGGCCAGTCGCTGACGGTCGGTTGACCGCACCGACGCACCGCGGTGCGGAGATTGAATTGGGAAGCCAGGAAAGCCGGAAGCCAAAGGTCGCGGTCACCCGATCCTCCTGAGTTCCTGGGTTCCAAATTGGACCTCTGTGCCTCCGGGTCTCCGTGGCTGTTCGTGGTAGGGCGGGCGGTCCCCAGCCCACCGGGATGCGGGGACACTTCGGCGGCGCGCTCGGAGAGCGCGCCCTACCTTCCTGTCCGGCAGGCGCGCCGCTTTCCCAAGGGCTTGCCAACTCGCGAAAGCCGCCGGCGCTTCGCCAGTTGCGGGGCGCGGCAGTTTCCTGCTTACCTCTCGCCGCACATGGCGTTGTCCCCGACCCAATCGGAATGGAAGCTGCGTCCCCTGCTCGTGCTGGGGCGGGTGTCGAACCTGCCCACGCTCTGGTCGAACTGCGTGGCCGGTTGGGTGCTGGGCGGGGGCGGCGCGCCGGGCCGCTTTGTGTCGCTGTGCCTCGGCGCGACGTTCCTGTACGTGGCCGGCATGTATTTGAACGACGCCTTCGACGTGGCCTTCGACCAGCAACGCCGCCGCGAACGTCCCATTCCTTCCGGCCAGATCAGCCTGGCGACGGTGTGGCGGCTGGGCTGGGTCTGGCTGGCGCTGGGCGTGGCGAGTTTCGCATTTCTGGGCCGGACTTGTCTGGTGCTCGCGTGCGTCCTGGCGGCAACGATTGTCCTCTACAACGCCATCCACAAACGCACCACGCTGTCGGTGGTCTTGATGGGCCTGTGCCGGTTTCTCGTTTACCTGCTGGCGGCCGGGGCGACACGGGGCGTCCACGGCGCGGCCATTTGGGCCGGGCTGGCCTTGGGCTTGTACGTCGGCGGCCTCAGCTACCTGGCCCGCAAGGAATCGATCCGCGGCCCCGTGCGGTGGGGACCGGTGCTCACGCTGGCCGCGCCGATCGTGCTGGCCTTGCTGGCGAACGGACCCGATTACCGCGAGCGCGCCTTTTATCTCAGCCTCCTGCTGGTCCTGTGGATTCTGCCCGCCCTGCGCTTTGTGTTTCGCAAAGAGCCCCGCCAAATCGGCTTCGCGGTATCCAAGCTCCTGGCCGGCATCGTGCTCGTGGACCTGCTGGCGACAGCGGGCGAGCCGTGGGGCGTGGTGCCCGCGTTCGGTGCGCTGTTCGTTCTGGCCTTGGCGCTGCAACGGTACGTCCCCGCCACGTGACCGCCCACCGCCGGGCCGTTCGCTTGTTCTCGATTCGATTTGTCGCCCGCGCCAGCGCATGCCACGTTGCCGGCATGATCATCGGCATTCCCAAGGAGATTAAACGCAACGAGGCGCGCGTTGGCCTGCTCCCGTCGGCCGCGTACTTGTTGATCCAGCGCGGCCATGAAGTCCTGGTAGAACGGGGCGCGGGTGCCGGCGCGGGTTTTCCGGACAGCGACTACGAGCGGGCCGGCGCCCAATTGGTGGCCGATCATGCGCGCACCTTCGAACGCGCGGAGTTGGTCGTGAAGGTCAAGGAACCGCAGCCCGAAGAGTACGGCCTGCTGCGGCCGGGCCAGACGCTGTTCACTTATCTGCACCTGGCACCGGATCGGGCGTTGACGGAAGCACTGCTTCGCTCCGGTGTGACCGGCATCGCGTACGAGACCGTCGAGGTCAACCGCCGGCTGCCGCTGCTCGAACCGATGAGCGAGATCGCCGGGCGCATGTCGGTGTTCGTAGGCGCGTACTTTTTGGCCAAGCACACCGGCGGCAGCGGCACGTTGCTGGGCGGCGTGCCGGGGGTGTTGCCGGGACGCGTGGTGGTGTTGGGCGGCGGCACCTCGGGCATCAACGCCGCGCGCATGGCCACCGGGTTGGGCGCGGACGTGACGATTCTGGAGGTGGACCTGGAGCGGATGCGTTTCCTCGACATCACGCTGCACACGGCGCACACGCTGTATTCGAGCGAGGCGCACCTCATGGATTTGTTGCCGTCGGTGGACCTGCTGATCGGCGCCGTGCTGGTGCCCGGCCCCAAGGCGCCGAAACTGATCCACCGTGAAATGCTCCGCTGCATGAGACCCGGCAGCGTGTTGGTGGACATTGCGATCGACCAGGGCGGTTGCGCCGAGACTTCGCATCCGACCACGCATGACCAGCCGACCTTCGTCGAGGAAGGCGTGCTCCATTACTGCGTGGCCAACATGCCCGGCGCCTACGCGCGCACCGCGACCCAGGCCTTGACCAACGTGACGTTCCCGTACGTGGAAGCGCTGGCGGACCACGGCTTGAAGGAAGCCTGCCGGCGGCACCCGTCATTGGTCTCCGGCATCAACGTCCAAGGTGGCAAGTTGACCTGCCGGGCCGTCGCCGAGGCGCATTCAATGCCGTTCACGGCGCCGGAGTGCTGAGCCGCCGCGAATCACCCGCCCGCGACGATCTTCACGATCTCCAAGCGATCGCCGGCCTGCACGGTGCGGTGCGGGAACTCGGACGGCGCCACCGCCTCGCCGTTCTGCTCCACCACCACACTGCGCGGATACAAACCCTGGACCTGAAGGAACTGCTCGATTGTGCACGGCACTTCACAGGTTACCGGTTGACCGTTGGCATGAACCACGTCCGCTGCCATGACTCGCTCCTGGTTGACTGATCCGCCGAGTCGCGCGCTCAGGCCGTAAGCGCCGCGTCCCAATCCTTCCACACCGGTTCGTAGCCGAGGCGGCGAATCCGCTCCGCCACTTCGTTCGGCGAGCGTTCGTCGGCGATGTTGAACTGGCCCGTCGCCTCCGGCGCGCCGCCCTCGCCGTTCGTGGCCCATTCGCTGGCGCCCAATTCCACGATGCGCCCGCGCTCGGTGCGATGCAGCTTCTCGCGCCCCGCGCCCGTGTAGCCGCCCGGTTCGGTGTGGCTCCCCGCGCTGATGAGCGTGATGCCGAGCGGTATCAAACCATCCCGCAACGCCGCCGGCTCGCGCGTGGACAGCACCAGCCCCACGTCCGGAAACATCAGGCGAAACGCGCAGACGAGCTGCACCATTTCGCGGTCGGTCAGGTGCGTCAGCGGTTGAAATTGCCCGGCACAAGGTCGCAGCCGCGGAATCGAAATGGTGAGTTGCGACGTCCAGCAATGCCGCAGCAGGTATTGCGCGTGCGCCGCCAGGCAAATGGCCTCGCGCCGCCAGTCGGCCAGGCCGTACAAGGCGCCGATGCCCAACCGCCGAAAGCCGGCCGCGTAGGCGCGCTCGGGTGTTTCCAGGCGCCACTCGAAGTTCCGCTTCGGCCCGGAAGTGTGCAGGTCGGCGTACAACGTCCGATCGTACGTTTCCTGGTACACCACCAGGCCCTCCGCGCCGGCCGCCACCAGCGGGCGGTATTCCTCGGTCGCCATCGGCCCGACTTCGAGCGAAATGCTCGGCACCTCCGCGTGCAGGGCGGCAATGCAGTCGCGCAGGTAGCCTTCCGAGATGAACCGCGGATGCTCGCCCGCCACGAGCAGAAGGTTGCGAAACCCTTGGTCCTTCAACGCCCGCGCCTCGCGCAACACCTCGTCCACACTCAGGGTCACGCGCAGAATCGGGTGGTCGCGCGAGAAGCCGCAATAACGGCAGTTGTTGATGCACTCGTTCGAGAGGTAAAGCGGGGCGAACAGGCGAATCACGCGACCAAACCGCTGCCGGGTCAAAGCCTGCGCCCGGCGCGCCAGCTCTTCCAGAACCTCGCCAGCCGCGGGCGAGATCAGACAGGCAAAATCAGCCAGCGCCGGCTCGGCAATCCGCAAACTAGCGGCGACGGCTTGGCGATCGGCGGCGCAGGCCAACTCGTGGAGGCGGGTCAACGGCAGGGCGTCAAACTCAGCAACAAAACTCACGTCCAAAGCATAGCGTTCCCGCCGGGTCTGTCGAGGCGACGAACGCGCCGGTCATTCCCGCGGCCGCTCGTTTTTTGGCGCGCGATCGTCCCGGTCGCAGCCGCCGGGTCTGGTCAACGGAAAGGTTCGCTGACTTCGGTACATCAAAAGTTCAACAATGTCGCGGTTCCAAGGCTCGGTGCGGGTGGCGGGTTGGACACCCGCGCTGCTGTCGCTCAACGCCACGTTCTCCCTTGCGGGCAACTTTTGTCGCAATTGCGACATTTTTTGTGCCAGGCGGCCACTTCCCGTTTCCCCCGACTGGGCAACGGGCCTTGACCGATCCGACCGTTGGCAAGCAGTCAGGCCCGTGAATCTCAGCCAGAGACTGAGCGGCGCCGCTGGCCGCCTCGGCACACCGTTTTAACTTCCCGCCGCCGCCGCACCTGTTATTCTGCCGTCATGCCCAACCACCGCGAACCGGTTTTCGCTTCGCCGCCGCGAGCCTCGTCCCTGGCGGCGAATGCCCGCCTGCCCAGCGCCTACGCTGAACCCATCCACCGCGTGGCGTTCGGCGTATTCCTGGTACTGACGCTGCCGGTGTGGGTGGCCACGTTGGTCCAGCCGCGCCTGCCCGGGGCCTGGCAATGGGTGGATGGGATTTACATCGCGCTGGCGGCGATCACCATCCTGACCTGCCTGGCCCGCCGCCTGCCCTGGCAGAATGTCGCGGCGCTCGGCCTGGTGATCTTCTTCACGTCGGGGATGATGCTGGCGGTGGCGGTGCAATCCGGTTTTCCGCTGGGGCGACTCGAGTTCAGCACCGATTTCGGGCCGCGGCTGCTGGGTTTCGTCGCCTGGCCGATGCCGTTTCTTTGGGTCGCCGTGCTGCTGGCTTCGCGGCAGTGCGCGAAAGTGATCCTGCGCCCCTGGCGCCGCCAGAAGGGTTACGGGTGGCTCTTGCTCGGCGTTTCGATCGGGCTGGCGGTGCTCCAAGCGCTCGCGCTCGAACCTTTGGGCCATCGCGTCAAAACCTGGTGGTCCTGGGCCGACGTGGACCGACCCCTGAGTTGGTACGGCGCTCCCCTTGGCGCCCTCATCGCCACCCCCTTGCTGATCGCCGCCTTGCTGGTGCTGGCCACCCCGTGGCTGCTGCCGAAACGACCCACCGGCCAGGCGCCGCCTTTCGAGCCCGTCGTGCTCTGGCTCGCATTGGAAGGCTGGTTTGGCCTGGGCAATCTGCGTGCCGGGCTGGTGGTGCCCGGCGCAATCGCCCTGGCGGCGATGGCCGCCGTGGGCGTGCTGGCCTGGCGCGGGCGGCAGTTCACGGCGTTTTCGCCGACGCCGCACGCCGAGCCAGCTTCAGCCGCGTGACGCGCATGTTGTCGGTCTCGACCACGGTGAGCACGTAGTCGCCTAGCGTCACCGAATCCCCAGCCTTTGGGAAGCCGCCTAATCGTTGCGTCAGGAAACCGCTGGTGGTGGCCACGTCCTCGGCGGGAATCGGTTCGCCCACCAGCTCCGCCAGTTCGTGCAACGGAAACAAGCCGTCCACGTCCCAAACGTTTTCCGCGATTCGCACGATCAGCGGCTTCTCCTGATCGAACTCGTCCTGAATCTGGCCGACCAGTTCCTCGAGGATGTTCTCCAGCGTCACCATGCCCACGGTGCTGCCGTACTCGTCCACCACGATCGCCAGGTGCAACCGGCGTTTGAGGAACAACCGCAGCAAGCGCTCCAGCCGCGCCGTCTCCGGCACGTAGATGATCTTGCGCGCCGCGGGCAACAGGTCGGCCCCGGACCGCGCCTTGAATCGCATCGCATACAAATCCTTGATGTGAACCACGCCCAGCGTTTTGTCCACGTCGCCGCGTTCGCACACCGGGAAACGCGAGTAACGGCTCTTCTCCGCCACGTCCAGGCACTCTGCCAAACTCGCCTCCGTGCTCAGGACGGCAATTTCATGCCGCGGCCGCATCACCTCGCGCGCCACGCGCTGGCGCAGGTCGAACGCGTTCAAAACCAGGCGCCGCCCGAAGCTCGTTTCGCCTCCATGCCGCGCGCCACCGGCCACCAGCAACCGCAACTCTTCCTCCGAATGCCCCAGCTCCGACTCGCTCACCGGCTTGAGCCCCAGCCGCGCCAGGATCCACAGCGACGCCTGGTTCAAGAGCCAGATGAACGGATAACTCAACCGGTGGAACCACGACAGCGGCTGGGCCACCACCAGCGCGACCGGCAACGGCCGTTGGATCGCCAGCCACTTGGGCGCCTGTTCCCCGGCGGTGATGTGCAGAAACGTGATCGAGACGAAACCCACCACCACGGCGATGCTTTCCCGGAGGTGCTCCGCGCCTTCGCCGCCCAGGCCAATCCACGGCCAGACCGGCCGCAACAGCGCGCTGAAAATCGGTTCGCCCACCCACCCCAGCGCCAGGCTCGCCAGCGTGATGCCCAGTTGGCAGGCGCTGAGCGAGGCGTCGAGATTGCGGATCACCCGCCGCGTCACGCCGGCCAGTCGCTGACCTTTGCGGATCAACTCGTCGAGCTGCGTGTCGCGGATTTTGACCAGCGCAAACTCGGCCGCCACGAAGAAGCCGTTGAGGAACACCAGCACCAGCACCGCCAGCACCTTCAACAACAACGCCCACGCGAGATTCCAGTTCACCGCACCACCTCCCCGAAGATGAAGCGGAGGATGTCGGTGAGCGTCACGATGCCGACCTCGCGCCGCTGTTCATCGAGCACCACGGCCAGGCGCTGGCCGCTCCGTTGGAGCCGCTGCAGCGCGGCCTCCAGCGTGACCTCGTGCTCGAAAAAGGCCGCCGGTTGCAGCACGCGCTCGACTGGCTCTGAACCGTCGAGGGTCGCGTCGTAAAGCGAGTGGTGCAACGTCACCAGCCCCACGATGCGCGAGCCGTTGCTGGCTCGCACCGGCAGGCGATCCCGCCCTGTTTCGCGACACAGCCGGAAAAACTCCCGGACCGGCGCGTCCGCCGGCACGCTGGTGACGCGGGCCAGCGGCACCATCACGGCGCCCACGGTCAGCGTTTGGAGATCGAGCACGCGGTTCACCATCGCGAGTTCATCGTTGGTCAGCGCCTGCGCCGATTCCTGCATGACCAGGCGCAATTCCTCGCGCGTGCCGAAGAGCCGGCCGGTGAAGCGCCTTCCGCCGGTGGCCCAAAGCAGCGTGCCGGCGAGCCAGGACACCGGCGCCACCAGCGGCCGAAGCATGAGGTGAATCAGCCGGAACGGCCGGGCGAGCGCCAGGCACAGCCGGTTGGGGAACTGCTGAAACAGCATCTTGGGCAGCAGGTCCGCGAACGCGTAAATCAAGAACGCCACAGCCACGAGGACCGCCAGCAACACCCAGCGGCTGGCCCGCAGCCATTCGTGCAACAGGTAAAGCGTCGTGCCCATCAGGGCAAAGGTGGTCAGCGTGTTGCCCACCAGGATCGTCCACAGGAATTCTTCCGGAGCTTCCAGCAACCCGTGCAGAGCGCGCGCCGCGGCGTGGCCTTGACGCATCAGGTTTCGCACGCGCAAGCGGTTCACCAGCGGCAAACCCGCCTCGATGCCGGAGAACAAAAAGGAAGCCGCCAGCGAAATCGCGATCACCAAGGCCAGGCCAACCCACGTGCTCACGCGACCTCCTTCGGCTTGCGCGCCTCAACCGTAACCGCCAACTCGCGCACGCGCCGCTCGTCGGCCTTGGTCACCGTCAGCCGCAGGCCGCGGAACGTCACCCACTCCCCCACCGCCGGCACCACGCCCGCCTGCGTCAACACCAGGCCGCCCATCGTGTCCACCTCCGTCACCGTGCCCAGCGCGGGGTATTCGCGACGAAAATCCTCGATCCGCAAATTGCCGCTGACTCGCCACTGGCCTTCACCCACCTTTTTCATGACGAAGCCTTCCGCTTCGCCTTCCGCGCGGATGCGGCCGACCATCGAGCCCAGGATGTCCTCGATCGTCACCACCCCCGCGGTGGTGCCGAACTCATCGAGCACGATCGCCAGGCCGCGTTTCTGGCGTTGCAAGCTTTTGAGCAACTTGAGCAGGTCCATCGTTTCCGGCACGAACGAAGGAAACTCGATCGCATCGGCCAGATCGCCGTCCGGGTCGAGCAGCAGCTTGCGCGTGTTGAGCACGCCGACGATCGTGTCCGGCGACTCGTCGTAAAGCGGCAACCGCCGGTGCCGCACCCGCCGCGCCGCGGCTACCATTTCCTCCACCGGCAAATCGTCCGGCAACGCAGCCATCTCGGCGCGCGGGCGCATCACGTCCTTGGCCAGGCGGCGATCGAGCGTGATGATTTGCAAGATGATTTCCTTTTCGGCCTGCCGGAGCGTGCCTTGCTGAAACGCCAATTCCAGCAACTCGGCATACTCCTCCTCGCTCGTGCCGGCCGCGGGTCGGGCATCGGCCGGCACCACGCGCCGCAAGACGAGGCCGTTCAACCGCTGCGCGGAACGGCGCAACGGCAACGTCAGCGCTTCCAGGAACCGCATCGGCCGCGCCACGCGCAGCGCCCAAAACTCGGGCGCGCGCACGGCCAGCGTCTTGGGCACGACTTCGCCGCCGAAGAGGATCAACACCAGCGCGCCCGGCAACGTCAGCCAGCTCCAGCCGTGCTGTGCGACAAGCCAGAAGGCGACCACCATCAAGCCCGCGTTGGCGAGCGTGTTGCCAAGGACGATGGTGGCCAGCAGGTCCTGGGGCGCCGCCAGCAACCGCGCCACCCGACCGCCCCCCGCCGGCACGCGCTCCGCGAGCTGGCGCACCTGCCATTTTCGCAGCGTGAACAACGCGGTCTCCGCCAGCGCGAAGAAGCAACTCGCCCCCGCGCAGGCGGCCGCCACGCACGCCACAATGAGAGGCCGGGCCATCATTACGTCCGAATGATGCCCGCGGCCGGCGGGCGAAGGCAAGGAAGCGTCGCTTCATGCCCCGGCGGTTCTGCGAACGCGCCCCTGCCAGCGCCTTCGCCTTGCAGCGAGGCATGAATTGAGAAACACTCCCGGATATGAACATCGGTTGGATTTACAAGGACGGCGAGGTGATTGGACTTCCGTCGCTTACGGCCGTCATCCAGAAGGAAGGAGCTTGGTTCGTTTCCACCTGCCCGGAACTGGGTGTCGCCAGCCAGGGCAAGACCCGCAAGGAAGCCCATGCGATGCTGGCCGAGGCTGTGGAACTCTGGCTGGACGCCGCCAGCGCCAAGGAAATCAAGCGCCGGCTGAAGCTGGGCGGCACCGTACAGCCGCTCCAACTGGCCCATGCCTAAACTCCGGCCGCTGTCCGCCACCGAGGTGGGCCGGCTTCTGCGCGCGCGGCTTCGGGTTCGTGCATCAGCGAGGCAGCCATCTCATTTACCGGCGGCAGTTGGCCGGCGGCGACACCGCCACCGTGCCTGTACCCAACCGGCGCGAAATTCCAGTCGGCACGCTCAAATCCATCATCAACTTGAGCGGGTTGGACGAAGCCCTGTTCCAAAAATGAGCGCCGCAGCCTGCTCCTCCGACGTCTTCCTCAGCCACAGCGCGAAGGACAAGGCGGTGGGCGGCCGCTGGCGGAGCCGTTGCGGGTGGACGGGCTAAAGGTGGGGTGTCCTGCGGGCTTCGGTTTTCGGACTTCGGACCTTCCCCTCCCCTGCGGCTCGACGACGCAGGCACCGGAGAACAAGGCAAACCAACTTCCATTTCCGCTCCAGCCCGTGATACCTTCCAGCCATGAACGAGATCATCTTTGAAATCCATGAGGACGAAACTGAGGGCGGTTTCGTCGCGCGCGCGCTCGGACATTCCATCGTCACTCAAGCGGACACCTGGGAAGATTTGCGGGCCAACGTCCGCGATGCCGTCCGCTGCCACTTCGAAGAAGGCCAAGCGCCGCGCGTGATCCGGCTCCATCGGGTGTTCGACGAAGTGCTGGCCGTGGCATGAAGCACATCCAGTGAATCCTGTTCATCCTGTCACAGCATGGAACACCAAAAACTGACCGAAACCATCATCGGGTACGCGATGAAAGTCCACTCGGCCCTCGGCCCCGGCTTCTTGGAATCCGTCTATCAAAACGCGCTGGCGCACGAATTGCGCAAAGCCGGCCTGCGCGTCGAATGTGAAAGGCCCATCGAGGTGCGGTACGACGGGGTTGTCGTGGGGAATTTCTCGGCGGACATGCTGGTGGAGGGCTGCATCCTGATTGAGAACAAGGCGGTGCAGGCGCTGGCGCCCGCGCATGAGGTGCAACTGGTCAACTACCTGACGGCGACAGGCATCGACCTCGGGCTGCTGCTGAATTTCGGTGCGGACAAGCTGCAATTCAAACGCAAGTACCGCACCTACAGGCCAAAACAGGAAACGGAAGACTGACAGGATGGACCGGATTCACAGGATTCTTCGGGAATACCACCAAGCCAAGATGAACTCATGCTTCATCCTGTCTATCCTGTTAATCCTGTCCTAGAAAAGCGCCGTGAACGACCCTGCCTTCGAATACGACGTCTTCCTGAGCCACAGCAGCAAGGACAAGGCGGTGGGCGGCCGCTGGCGGAGCCGTTGCGGGTGGACGGGCTGAAGGTGGGGCTCGATGAATGGGAATTCCCTGTGGCGGCCGCTCGTGAGAGCGCCGCTGCTCTCTCTTCCGACCAGGCTACTTCCCAAAAGGTCAGCGGCGCTTCTCACGAGACGCCGCCACGCTGAACGGATCGAGGAAGGGCTGGAGCACTCGCGCGTGCTTTCCCTCGCCCATCGGATGGGAGAGGGTGCCCGAAGGGCGGGTGAGGATTGCCTGTCGGCCAATGCGTTCGGGTCGGACTGGGCGCAATTGGAGGCCGGCACGTGTGGGAGGCGCAACTTGCGCTTTCGCGACCCGCTGAACCGGGAGCGCCGCTTCATTCCCCTGCGGCTCGACGACGCCGCCAACTGCCGGAGGCGGTTCTCGGCAAGACGCGCATTGCCACCACGCTGAACTTGCGCCATAAGAACTCCATGCAATACCGAATTCGCCTAATTCAATCCGAGGAAGGCTGGGCGGTCAGTTGCCCCTCGCTGCCCGGCTGCCATTCCCAAGGCGCGACACGGGAAGAAGCCGTCGAGAACATCAAAGCCGCCATCCAGGAGTGGCTGAAAGTGGAGGCGGAGGAATCCGGGGTGTCGAAAGTGGAAGAAGACCTCGTCGCCATCTGAATCATGCCCAAGCTGCCCGGCATCAGCCAGGCCACTGCGGTGCGGGTGTTCTCGAAGATCGGGTTTCACATCGCCCACGAAGGCAAGCACACGGTCATGTCCAACGGACGGGTGCGCTTGACCATCCCGCGCCACAACTCCATCAACCCCTTCACTATGGCTGCCATCGCCAAAGACGCCGGCCTGACGCCGGAGTAATTCCGGGAATTGATGTAAACGGCGATGAGCGCCCAAGCCTTCCTTTACGACGTTTTTCTGAGCCACAGCGCGAAGGACAAGGCGGTGGTGCGGCCACTCGCGGAGCGGTTGCGCCATGATGGGCTGAAGGTGTGGTTCGATGAATGGGTGCTCAAGCCCGGCGACAGCATCCCGGCGAAGATCGAGGAAGGGCTGGAGCAATCGCGCGTGCTGGTGCTCTGCCTGTCGGCCCAAGCGTTCGGGTCGGACTGGGCGCAATGGGAGGCCGGCACGTGTGGGAGGGGCAACCTGCCCTTTCGCGACCCGCTGAACCGGGGGCGTCGCTTCATTCCGCTGGGGCCCGACGACGCCCCCATCAAAGGCTCCCTGGCGCAATTCCTTTACATCAACTGGCGCCGGACGGATCGAAGCGACACAAACTCGACCACACTGCCGACGAACAATGAAAAGAAGCACGCGCTCTGCGTAAGGCGAAGCGCGTGCCGTGCTGAGGGCTTAAGGCGACGAATCTTCA
>JAKCAB010000610.1 GCA_021839785.1 bacterium
GGGCCGGCTGAGCGGCTTGATCGAACTGGCGGAGAAGGAGGTGTTCCGCACGCACTGGCAGCCCCCGCTGCGCCGCGTGGCGGAGTATTACCTCGATCGCTTCCGCGCGTTGCGGCGGTTGTGGCTGGAGTGTGACCGCAACCTGGTCGGGGCGTTCCGGCGGCTGCAGGAAGCGCGGCGGATCGAGATCATTCCCTGCGCCGCGACACACGCGGTGCTGCCCCTGCTGGCGGATCACCCGCCGTCGCTGCGCGGGCAGGTGCGGACCGCGCGCGACCAGTACCGCGCCGCCTTCGGCGTGGACCCGACCGGCTTTTGGTTGCCGGAATGCGCCTACGACCCGGCGGTCGAACCCGCCTTGCTCGACGCGAACCTGCACTGGTTTGTGCTGGAGACGCACGGGTTGCTGAACGGCACCCCGCGCCCGCGTTACGGCGTGGCCGCGCCGGTCTTCACGCCGGGCGGTTTGGCGGCGTTTGCCCGCGACCCCGAGTCCGCGCGCCAGGTCTGGAGCCGCCTGGGCGGATACCCGGGCGATCCGCATTTTCGCGATTTCTACCGCGACATCGGTTACGACCTCGATTTCGAGTACGTGCAACCGTACCTGCCGGCGCCCAGGCAGCGGGGCTTCACCGGTTTCAAGTACTACCGCATCACCGGCGGGGCGGCCGGTGCGACGGAGATCTACGAGCGCGAGGCGGCGGTGCGGGTGGCCCGCGCGCAGGCGCGGCACTTTTTCGAGGCTCGCCGGAACCACTTGAACCGGCTGGCGGAATTCATGGACCGGCCGCCGCTGCTGGTGGCGCCTTACGATGCGGAATTGTTCGGCCATTGGTGGTACGAAGGACTGGAATTCCTCGACGCCTTCGTCCGCGAAGCGGCGGGGGCGACGGACACCTTCACGTTGACCACGCCCACGGAGTACCTCCGTCAGTGCCAAACCCACCAACTGGTTCAACCGGTGGCTTCGACCTGGGGCGAGGACGGGCACCTCGGCGTCTGGTTGAACGAAAAAAACGAGTGGATCCGCCGGCATCTGGCGGTGGCCCAGGAGCGCATGCACGAACTGGCGGACCGCTGGCCGCCCGCCCCGGATTTGGAACGGCGGGCGCTGCAACAGGCCGCCCGCGAGTTGCTGCTGGCCCAGGCGAGCGACTGGCCGTTCATTCTGCATGCCGGCACCAGCCCCGGCTATGCGCGGCGGCGCTTGCGCGAACACATCCTGCGGTTCAGTTCGCTCTATCGCCAGTTGAAGGCCGGCTCGGTGGACGAGGCGTGGTTGAGCCAGACCGAGGCGCTGGACAACTTGTTTCCCAACGTCAACTACGAGCACTGGACGTAACGCCCTTCGCGCTTGGGCGCAGGCCGGCTGCGGCCGTGCCGGAGATGCCCGAAGAAAAGCCTTGCCGGCTGGCGTGAAGCCGCTTATTGGCACGCAGACCTTGATGCTATGAACAGCCCTCGTTTCCGATTGGCGACGCCGCTCCTCGCCTTGCTGTGTGTGCTAAGCCGGTTGCCTTGCGGGCAGGCCGCCGAACCGGCGGGCAAGGTGCGGGTGCTGCTGGTCACTGGCGGGCACGAATACGACACCAACCAGTTCCTTCAGGTCTTCCGCGACAACCCGGACATCGTCTTCACCCACGTTGCGCATCCCCAACCGCCCACCTGGCTCGCCGCCGACCCGGCGCGGCAATGGGACGTGCTGGTGCTTTACGATTTCTGGCAGGACATCGACGACACCGGCAAGTCGAACTTCCTCGCCCGGCTCCGCGAGGGCAAAGGCCTGGTGGTATTGCACCACGCCATCGCCGATTACCAGAACTGGCCCGAGTACGAGCGCGTGATCGGCGCGCGGTACTATCTGGCCGACACGACACGCGACGGCGTGAAAAAGCTACGGTCGCTGTGGAAACACGACGTCGATTTTCACCTGCGCGTCGTCGCGTCCGAACATCCGGTCACGCGTGGCGTGAGCGACTTCGACATCCACGACGAGACTTACAAGCTCTACGATGTCCACCCGGACGTGACCTTGCTGCTCAGCACCGACGCGCCCACCAACGAGCCGAATCTGGCGTGGGCCAAGACCTACGGCGCGGCGCGGGTCGTTTATCTCCAGCTCGGCCACGACCATCAGGCCTACGAAAATCCCAACTACCGCCGCCTGCTGGCCAACGCCATCCGGTGGACTGCGCGCCGGGAATGACGGCTCCGCCCGACACCCCCGCCGTTTCCACTCACCGGCGGTTTCTGAAGGTCATCGCCTGCGAAATCGCCCTGCGGGAAATCTGTCACGCCGTCGCGCAGAGTCCGAGTCTGGTGGACCTCGAGTTTCTGCCGCAAGGTTTGCACGACACTCCGACCCGCGGCCGCGACGAAATCCAGCGTCGGCTCGACGCCGTGCCCGCCGGCAAATACGACGCGGTCCTCATCGGCTACGGCTTGTGCAGCAGCATTCTGAAGGACTTGTGCGCGCGGGACACGCGGCTGGTGATCCCGCGAGCCCATGACTGCATCACGTTTTTCCTCGGCTCGAAGGAGCGTTACCAGCAGTGCTTCACCGAGCGACCCGGGACTTACTACTTCACGGCGGGCTGGCTGGAGGTCCGCCAGCGACGGGACGGCGAGGGCACGGCGGGCCACGGCGGCTTCATGCCGGCGAATTCGGCGGCGGCGCTCCAACTCGATTACCAGCACTGGGTGGCCAAATACGGCGAAGACCAGGCGCGGTATCTCATGGAGGTGATGGCCGGCTGGAGCACGCGTTACACGCACGGCACGCTGATCGATTTCGATTTCACCCGGCCGCTGCGTTGCCGCGAGGAAGTCGAGCGCGTTTGCCAGGAAAAGGGCTGGCAGTTCGAGGCCCTGGAGGGCGACCTCAGCCTGCTCCGGCGCTGGCTCAACGGGGACTGGACAGAGAACGATTTTCTGGTCGTGCCGCCGGGGAGGAGCGTCGTTCCCAGCTTCGACGAGGGTGTGATCGCCTGCTCGCGGATGTCGCCCGCCGACGGACACCAAGACCGGGCATCGACCGCGTAAAATCGGAGTTCGCAGCCCGCCTCGGCCATCGCGGCAAGCGTATTCCCTTCCGCCGAACGACAGCGCAGGGCCAGCAAACCTGTTCGCGCACAGACCTTTTTGTACGCCGATGGGCGTGGTGTCCGGGTCCAAAACCAGGAGTGCAACAGGTGCCAGCCAGCGACGATACGGGTCGCTGATGGTTCATTGCAGACGGTTCTGGACGAGTGACCGCAGAGCGTCAGGGAAGGGCGGAAACGTGCGTGCTGTCGCCAGGCACAAAGTCGCCTGTGGCGTGCGGACGTCATCCGCACCGCCGACTGAATATCGGGTTGGCATTTGACCGGGGCCGGCTAAAGTGTCGAGCGTTACGATTCCGTTACGAAAGTAACCAAGGTGTGACGGGAATCGGGAAAACTATTGATATCATGCTTCTTGCTTACATCGACCCTGGGTCAGGCCTGCTGCTATGGCAGGGGATTGTCGCGGCTTTCGTAGGGTTGCTTTTCTACCTGAGGCAGACCCGGAAGTGGATTGTTGGCCAGTTCCAAAGGGTTTTGGGTCGCGGGCCGAAAGCGGAAACCGTCAAGCAGAACCCCACACTCGATCGCCAACGGGCAGAATAATGGCTGGACCGGTGTTCTCCTTCCGCGATCCGGCCGACGGCTGCGGCGTACTTGATGAGCGGGTCCTGCGTTTCGTAACCGGCGCCAACGTAGAGGAATTCCAGGCATTCCTGCAATCGTCGGTCAGCCGTGAGCTCGAACAACGGAAGCTGCTCGTCGCCACGCGTCCCCTGACCGAACCGGAAGTGGCCGAGCTTTCCTCTCAACCCGAGTGGGAGGCGTTTTTCGGGCGGCAGTCGGCCGCCCGTTTTTTTGAGCATGAGCGGATTCCCTTCCCCAGCTACCCGCACGAATGGCCGGCGGAAATGCTGTGGGAAGCAGCGCGGCTGACACTGGAGGTGGCCCAACGGACGCTGGCCGAGGGCTGGGGGTTGAAAGATGCCACGCCGCAGAACGTGCTGTTCCGCGGCAGCCTGCCGGTTTTCATCGACCTCCTCTCGTTCGAGCGGCGCCCGCCGACCGATCCGGTGTGGCGACCTTACGCGCAATTCGTGCGGACATTCGTGCTGCCTTTGCTGGCCCACCGGCTTTGGGGCACGCCGCTGTCGCAGGTGTTCTTGTCCCGCCGGGACGGGCTGGAACCCGAGGAGATTTACCGGTGGTGCCATCCGCTGACCCGCCTGTGGCCCACCGTGCTTTCGTTGGTTTGCCTGCCCAAGTGGCTGTCGGGTTCGGCCCGGCGGGAGGCGGCAGCGCTTTACCAACCGCGCGAGACCGAGCCGGAAAAGGCTCGGTTCATTGTCGAATCGCTGTTTGGCCGGCTGCAGAGAACCTTGAACCGACTAAAGCCGTGCCGCGCCCGTGAATCGGTTTGGAGCGACTACATGCAAACGCACTCCTACAGCGGCCCGGCGTTTGCCGCGAAGGAGCGCTTCGTCCGCGACGCCCTGGCGGAACTCAAACCGGCACGCGTGCTGGATGTGGGAGCCAACACCGGTCACTTCAGTGTCATGGCCGCGGAAGGCGGCGCGCGCGTCGTGGCGATCGACATCGACCCGGCTTGCGTGGGCGCGATCTGGCAACGGGCGCGCGCCGGCTCGCTGGATTTGCTGCCGCTGGTGGTGGATCTGGCCCGGCCCACCCCGGCGCTGGGTTGGCAGTATCGGGAGAGCGCGTCCTTCCTCGACCGGGCCCGCGGGGCCTCGGATTGCGTGCTCATGCTGGCGGTGCTGCATCACCTGTTGGTGACGGAACGTGTCCCGCTGGATGACGTGCTGGCGCTGGCGGCGGAACTCACCACCGACGCACTGGTCATCGAGTTCGTGGCGCCGGCCGACGACATGTTCCGCCAGCTCACGCGTGGGCGGGAACACCTGCACGCTTCCTTGACGGCCGAGGTTTTCGAAGCCGCGGGCGCGAAGCGGTTCGCGGTGGTTCGCTCGGTGGCGCTGCCGGAAACGCATCGCCGCCTCTACCTTCTCCGCAAGCGCAACCGCTCCGCATGAATGCCCACGGGCCAGCGCATGCGGTCGAGGCGGCTGTGCCCGTGCCGGGTAGTGGTTCGCGATTTGAACAATGGCTGAAGGACGCGGTTCTGGCAGTTTCACTGGCGAATCTGATCCTCGCCAATGCCTGGTTCCCGATTCTGTTCGACAAGGGCCACGGTTATTTCAATGAGGTGAGAGTCGGGCTCCCGACGCTGCTCGCCCTGCTGGCCAACGCCGGTTGGCTGGCGCTCGGGTTCTGGCTGATTCTCCGCGTCTGGCACCGCACCCGGAACCGCGGGGTCCAATTCGCCATCCACCTGTTGTTTCTCGCTTTGTTGATTGTGCCCGCGGATTTCCTGCGGACCAGCATCCTGAAAATCCCCGATTACCGGGTGGTGGCCTTTCTGAAAGACCCAATTGGAGTCACCCTGGCAGCCCTCGTTTTTCTGCTGGTTTTGTGGCAACACCCCCGGGCAGCGCGGGCAGCCGTCGCCGTTGTCGTTATTCTTGCCCCGTTGGCCTTGCTTACATTGGGTCATGCGATTCTGTTGCTCGTCGGCGTGCTGCATCTCAGGCATGCCGACTCGGATCCGGTTCTGGCAGCGCTCCAGCCAGCGCGGCCGGACCTGCCGCGCGTGGTCTGGATCATCTTCGACGAAATGGATTACCGGCTGGCGTTCGAGCAGCGCCCGACCGGTGTCGCCTTGCCGAATTTCGATCAACTTCGGCACGAATCGCTGTTTACGACGAACGCCTACCCGCCGGGCGGCGCCACCCTGATCTCCATGCCCGCGCTGATCTCTGGAAAACAACTGGCGGGCGTGACCGTGGCCGGTCCCTCGGAATTGTTGCTGGAGCCGAAGGAGGGGGAGCCAAAGGTCGATTGGAGGCGTTTGCCCTCCGTTTTTTCCTGCGCCCGGGAGTTGGGGGCAAACACGGCACTCGTCGGCTGGTACCATCCTTATTCACGTGTTCTGGCGGACTCCTTGAGTTACTGCGTGTGGTATCCCCACATGCCGTCCGAGCCGGCGCGGGGCCGCACTTTCGGCGCCACATTCGTGCGCGTACTGGCCACAACCTTGGGGACCGTGCATCTTCGCCGACTGTACATCGATCTGTGCCGGCGCAGCGAGCAGGAGGCGGAGGCATTGGCGGGGAATGCGGCTTACAATCTGATGCTTTTCCATCTGGCTCCACCGCACAAGCCGGGCGTTTACCTGCCGGCGGAACAATCGTTCACCGCCTTTGGTATTCCCAAGGTGAGGGGCTACTTCAACAATTTGATGCTGGCGGATCACCTGCTGGGAGTGATTCGGCGGAGTATTGCGCGCGCCGGTTTGCAGGACCGCACCTGGTTCGTGGTCAGCGCGGACCATTGGTGGCGCGAATCCGCGGTTTATGACGGGCGGGTGGATCGCCGGGTACCGTTCGTCGTGCATCCGCCGGGGAACTCCCAAGGGCTGGAGTTTGGGGCGATGATCAACACGGTCGCCACCCATGATCTGCTGCTGGCGATCCTGCGAGGTGAGGTTCGCAACCTTGTGAAAACGGCCCATTGGCTCGAACAGCGACGAATCACGGCCCCGCCGGATTACGGCTCGCAAGAGGAGCACGCGGAGTGAAACAAAGTCGTCGTGCCGGATGCGGGGCGGCGCCGCGATAAAGCCCGGCACGCCGGCGCAAGCGGCCTATCGTAACGGCGTTTCGGGCGGTCGCGGGCAGCGAATCAGAAGCGGTCTTCGGTCGCCGGGATGATTTTGACGCGGCTCGCCGTTGTTGTCCGTCACCAGCCAGAACGCGTCCGCGTCCACGGCCAAACCTTCCATGACCCCGGTCGGGTAACGCCGCTGGTACACCCACTCCGGCGCATTCTCGATGGCCGCGTAGCTGTACTCGGCGCGAACGTGCAGCGTGGCCGGATCCACTTCGAGGATGGCCCGCTGGTGCCGCAACAACACGAACAACGCACCGTCGTACCAGCTCAAATCCGAGTAATGCAGCGGCCCCAAGCCGAAGTGCGCCGGGCGGACCACAAAGGAATCCTCGATCCGCAGCGTGGCGAGATCGAGGCGGAGAATCACCGCCTGGCTGCGTTCGTTCGCCAGGTAAAGGCGGCCGTCCCCCACCGCGATGCCCTCGAAGGAGGCGTTGTCGTCGGTCTTGGAAAAGAAGCGCGCGACGGGCGCCCAGTCGATCGGCAGCCGTTCCACGACGCCGCGGGCCGGATCGCAACGCAGCACCAGCCGCCGCGATTCTTCGCACAAATAAAGGCGGCCTTCCGGGTCGGTTGCCAGCCCCTCGCAATCCAGCCGCCCACCGCCCACACCCGCGGCGGCCAGTTGCGCGGGCGTGAAACAATTTGGCACCAACTCCAGGCCTGCCGATGCGGCATCCGGAGTCAGGCGCACCCGGTAAACCTGCGGCCCGCGGTCACTGATCACCAGCAGGTCGCCGGTAGGCAGCCGCACCAATCCCGACGCGTCGAAGCGCCGGCCGCCGGGCGGATCGAGCAGCCAGACGCGGTCCGCGCGCAACGTCTGGCGCGCCGCCGGATCGGCGGTCACCAACGCCGGGTGCGCCGGCGAACCGGGACCCGCCTGGCGATCCAGCCCGGCACAGCCCGCGAGCAACACCCAGCCAAGCCCATGTGTCCCCAACCGCAGCAACAGCGAAACCACGCGCCGTTTGTAGCAAACCGGCTGGAGACAACAACCTCGCGGTCGAGCGGGTGGTCCGCGAACCGCGGATCGTCCGGCCGGCCGGATTATCGCGTTGACGGGTCGGGACCGGGGCTTCCACTATGCCGCCGCAGTGCCCGCCAGGCGCGGTCCGCTTCGGCGGGCGCTGTCTTTGGAAGCCGAATTCGACTCACATGAACCTCGACTCTCTCTATTCCGAACTGACGCTCAAGACCACCGCCAAGCTGGCGCTGATCGTCCTCGATGGTCTCGGCGACGTGGCCACCAACGCCCAAAGCCGTCTCACGCCGCTCGAGGCTGCCCGCACGCCGAACCTCGACGCGCTCGTGGTCGAAGGCTGCGCCCAAGGCCGGATGATTCCCGTGGCACCCGGCATCACGCCCGGCAGCGGCCCGGGTCACCTCGCCCTCTTCGGTTACGACCCGATCGAATACCAGGTTGGCCGGGGCGTGATTGAGGCGCTCGGCCTCGGCGTGGAATTGAAGGCCGGTGACGTCGCCGCGCGCGCGAACTTCTGCTCGCTGGACGCCAAGGGCATAGTCACCGACCGCCGCGCGGGCCGTATCGAGACCAGCATTTGCGAGAAGCTGTGCGCCATGCTCGCGAAGAAGGTAAAGAAGATCGGCGACACCGAGGTGATCATCCAGCCCGGCAAAGGCCATCGCTTCGTGGTGGTCTTCCGCGGCAAAGGGCTGGAAGGCCCGTTGACCGACGCCGATCCGCACCGCGAAGGCCTCGCGATTCCGGCCGCCAAACCGGTTTCCGCCAATTCTGCCAAGGAGAAGAAAGCCGCGGAATTGATTGCGGAATTTTACCGGCAGGCGCTGCCGGTCATCGCCAAGGAAAAGCCGGCCAACGGCTTCCTGATGCGCGGCATCGCCCACCAGCCGGAGATCCCGACCTTCCAGGAGCGCTATCTGCTGAAGCCGGCATGCCTGGCGGTTTATCCGATGTACAAGGGCCTGGCCCAACTCGTGGGCATGACCAAGATCGAAGGCCCGCAGACCATCGCCGAACAATTCGAGCGCTACCTCGCCGAGTACGACCACTACGATTTCTTTTTCATTCACTTCAAGTACACCGACATGTACGGCGAGGACGGCAATTTCGAAGCCAAGAAACAAGCCATTGAGGAGTTCGACGCCGCGTTGCCCATTTTTCTCCGCAAACGCCCGGACGTGCTGGCGATCACCGGCGACCATTCGACGCCGTGCGTGATGAAAGGCCATTCGTGGCACCCGCAGCCGGTGCTGCTCCAGTCGGCCTACAGCGGCAACGACAAGCTGGAGCGGTTCTCCGAAACCGGCGCCAACCTCGGTTCGCTGGGCGTCTTCGAGGCCAAATACCTCATCCGGTACATGCAGGCCAACGCGAAGATGTTCGACAAGTACGGGGCGTAAACGGACAACCGCCAAGGCGCCAAGGACGCCAAGTGAGCGAGCCGGATTCCAAGCTGGACCAGGTCGCCCACGCCGTAATCGGCGCGGCGATCGAGGTCCACCGAACGCTGGGGCCGGGGTTCCTTGAATCGGTTTACGAGGAGGCCCTCGCGGTTGAGTTGGACCTGCGGGGCATTGAGTTCCGAAGGCAGGTTCCGGTTGCCGTAAACTACAAAGGCCGCGCTGTCGGCGAGGCCCGGCTCGATTTTTTGGCGGAGGACTTTTTGAGTGTGGAACTGACGGCCGTGGACGAACTGGCTCCCATTCACCAAGCGCAAGTGACTACATACCTAAAAGCCACGGGGCACCACCTGGCTCTATTCATCAACTTTAACCTCCCAGTCCTCCGTGATGGGATCAGAAGCATCGTTCTCTCGTGATCTTGGCGTTCTTGGCGCCCCGGCGGTTCATCTCATGAAAGCAGTCATCCTCGCCGCGGGCAAAGGCACCCGCATGAAGGAGCTCACGAACGAGCTCCCCAAACCGATGTTGCCCGTTCAGGGCTCGCCCATCCTCGAACACATCCTGGAAGGCTTGAGCAGCGTGGGCATTCGCGACTTCTGCATCGTCACCGGCTGGAAACGCGAGGTGATCGAGCGTCATTTCGGCGACGGCTCGCGCTGGGGCGTGAGCATCCGGTTCGTCGAGCAAAAGGTCCAGGACGGCACCGGCAAGGCGCCGGAGCTGGCCAAAGACTTCGTCGGCGCCGAGCCGTTCCTGCTCACCTACGGCGATATCCTGGTCAAGCCGGAGACTTACGCGCAGATGCTTCGGCGTTGGACGGAAGGCGACTTCTCCGGCCTGCTCACCGTGACTGCCGGCGAAGACGTGACCAAGGGCGCGATCAACTTTTTCGATGAGGCGTTCTGCCTGAAGCGGCTCATCGAAAAACCAAGCCTCGCCCGGGTCGAGGAACTGCGCGCCGCCGGCTGGTTCAAGCCCGGCGATCCGGCCTGGTACAACGCGGGCATCTACCTCTTCCAGCCGGTCGTGTTCGAGTACACGGCGCGGCTGAAGAAGTCGCCCCGCAACGAATACGAACTCACGGACGCGATCATCGCGATGATCGAGACCGGACACCGCATCGCCGGCCTGAAAATCGAAGGCCGCTGGGTGGACGTGCGCGATCCCGGCACGCTGGCCGCGCTCGAACGCGGAGAGGTCTGAGCCATGCTCGTCACCGATCTCCTGCCCGCGCGTGAGCGTGCTTCGTGCCGGCTCATGGTAGTGCTGCATGGCCTGGGCGACAGCATGGATGGCTACCGCTGGATGCCCGGCGAAATGCGGTTGCCGTGGCTAAACTACCTGCTCGTCAACGCGCCCGATGACTACTTCGGCGGTTATTCCTGGTACGACATCTACGGCGATGCCGGACCCGGCGTCGCGCGCAGCCGTGCCTTGTTAACGAGCCTCCTCGACGACCTGCCCCGGCAGGGATTCGCTCCCGCCGAGACCATGCTGTTCGGTTTCTCGCAAGGGTGCCTGATGACGCTGGAAACCGGCCTGCGTTACCCAAGCCGGCTGGCCGGCTTGATCGGCGTGAGCGGTTACGTCCAGGACGTGGCCACCTTATTGAAAGAGCTTTCGCCGGCCGCCAAAGAGCAGCGCATTCTTATGACCCACGGCACGGAGGACCCGCTGCTGCCGATCGCGCCGGTGCGCAAGCAAGCCGCGCTGCTCAAAGGCGCCGGTCTGAACCTCGAATGGCGCGAGTTCGACAAGCCCCACACCATCGCTGGCGAGGAGGAACTGGCGGTCCTGCGTGGGTTCGTCGAGAATTGCTTCGAAGCTTGGCCAACTCCGGCCTGAGTGCGGCAGGCAGATTGTCATCTATTTGCGGGCGGAGATCGCTAGCTCTGTGAAAACGGCCGATTACGAGGCGGTGGCCGGCGCGTTCAAAGGGGCTTGATCGAAAGCGGAAACGTGGGAAATTCCCACCATGCGGAACACGATCAATCTGGACGCCAAACGCCGGGGCACGTTCCCGGCCTCGTTCAAGCCGGGTGACCGGTTTGCCGTAGTCCTGACCGATGCCGACACGGTGCAATTCCGCCGCCTTCGCCCTGTTGAAGTGCCCACGGTGGAACCGCGTAAGGTCAAGGGGCAATGGCTGGGCGCGAAGTTGACTCTGGACCGGGCGCGGCTCGCCGCCGCCATCCGGGAAGAACGGGACAGCCGATGAAATCCTATTGGGACACGTCCGCGCTGATTGTGGCCCTGCATGACGAGGCGCTACGCGGACGATTGGACGTCGGCGAGCATGTGACCCGCGTGCACACGCTGGCCGAATTGTTCTCCACGCTCACGGGCGGACGCCTCCGGTTCAAGTACACACCCGCCGCGGCTTCGCTCTTGATCGAAGGGCTATGCCCGCGGCTGGCCTTTGTGGAGTTGGACGCGTCGCAAACGCGAGCGGCCCTGGCAGACGCCGGGAGCCGGGGCGTGACCGGCGGGCGGGTGCATGACTGGCTGCACGCGGTGGCGGCCGGACAGTCTGGAGCGGAACGGCTGTTGACCAGCAACGTGGATGATTTCCGCGACTTGGAAAGCGGTTGGACGGTGGAAGCGGTCTAAACGAAAACCCGCCCTCCCAGTTCGCGGCGAACGATCTATCTCTTGCGTGGGGGGCGTTATGGCTGCCGCGATTGAACCAAGCATGATTCGCGAAGACTACATCATCGGTTGGATCAAACGGTACATCCGCTGGCTGGCGGAAATCGCCGGCTTTGTGAAAACCGCCGATTACGAAGCGGCGGCGCGCCGCGTCGATCTCGCGCTTCGCGATCTGCTGGGAATCGGTCCCGACTCGGTGCTCGCACTTACCGACGGCGAGTTGCTGGCCCGCCTCACGGTCGATGAGCCTCCGCCCGTGGTCCGCGACAAATGCCTGCTCCTGGCCGCACTGCTCAACCACCTGGGCAGCGCCGCGTCGGGCCAAAACAACGCTGACGTGGCGCGCGACTGCTGGCTCAAGGCGCTGCAAATCGTGCTGGCGACGCAACTGCAGGGCCGCGGGGAAGACTGGCCGGAATTCGCTCCGGCAGTGCCCGACTTGATGGCCCGGCTCCAGCCCACCGAATTGCCGTCGCGCACGCACGCTGCGTTGTTGATCTACCACGAGCAGCGGGGCGAGTTCGCAAAAGCCGAGGACGCGCTGTTCCGGCTGCTGGACGCGACGGAGCAGGCGCCCGCAGCGGTCGAGATTGGGTTCGGCTTTTACCAGCGAATGGGCGTGCTCAGCGACGACGCGTTGGCCGCTGGTGACTTCAGCCGCGCGGAAGTGGCGGCGGGATTGGCGGAGTTGCAACGCCGACAGGAAGGCGCGGCGCCTTGAAACCGAAAACTGGCCGCGTCGAGGCGTGCCACTGATGGCCGTTGCCATCGCCACAGTTCGCCCACCTAGTGAGAACGAGGCCGACCGGCGAGGCCTCTCGGAGTTCAACGCATTGGGAGCGCCTCAAACGCCGAAGAAGCGTTGAATCTCGCGGAGCACCTCGACGAACCGATCCACCTCGGCGCGGGTGTTGTAGAAATAGAAACTGGCGCGCGCGGTCGAGGCCACGCCGAGCTTGCGCATGAGCGGCTGGTTGCAGTGATGGCCGCCGCGCAAGGCGACGCCAAACTGGTCGGCCACGGTCACCACGTCATGCGCGTGCACGTCGTCCAGGAGGAAACTGACCAAGCCGGCGCGGCCGACCTTCGGTCCGAAGAGTCGGATGCCTTTCAACCGCGCCATCGATTCGTACGCGTAGGCGCCCAGTTCCTGGTCGTGGCGCCAGATGCGGTCGCGGCCCACGGCATCGAGGTAATCCATCGCTGCGGCCAGGCCGATGGCGCCGGCAATGTGCGGTGTGCCCGCCTCGAACTTGTGCGGCAGCGTGTTCCAGTGGCTCTCGAAAAAGTCCACGCTCGAGATCATGTCGCCGCCGCCCTGCCACGGCGGCATGGCGTCGAGCAATTCCTGCCGGCCCCAAAGCACGCCGGTGCCGGTCGGGCCGCAAATCTTGTGGCCCGAAAACGCCAGGAAGTCGCAGCCGAGCGCGCGAACGTCCACCGGCAGATGACCCGCGCTCTGGGCGGCGTCCACGAGCGTGACCGCGCCGACTTTGCGCGCGCGCTCGACGAGTTCGGCGACGGGATTGACGGTGCCCAGCGTGTTCGAGATGTGGGTGAAGGCAAAGAGCTTCACACCCGGCGTGAGCACCTCATCGAGTTGGCGGAGGTTGAGCAGTCCTTCGTCGCCGGTCACCGGAAGATAAACCAGTTTGGCGCCGGTCTTGGCGGCAACAAGTTGCC
>JAKCAB010000682.1 GCA_021839785.1 bacterium
CGAAGTGCGAACTGGACCGGTTTTGGGAGGCGATGATCGCGATCCACGCCGAAAGTGTGGCGGTCGAGCGCGGCGAAATGGACGCGAAGAACAACCCGCTCAAGCACGCGCCGCACACCGCGGACACGGTTGCGGCCAGCGACTGGAACCGACCGTACTCGCGCGAGCAGGCGGCCTTTCCGGTGGCGGGCTTGCGTGACTTTAAATTCTGGCCCGCGTGCGCCCGCGTGGACAATGTGTTTGGCGACCGCAATCTGGTTTGCACCTGCATGGGCATGGAGGCGTTCGCGTAATCGAAGCCGCCGTGGTCAATTCGAACCGGCCGGCCAACGCTTAAAGGCTGGCACGCCTTGAAGCTAGGAAGTCTAGCGGTTACAAGCGGGGCGGGCTCCGCGGATTCGTTTCGCACGCGATGGGTGATTTGCCGGCCATTTTGCTCGCCTGGGGAGTCGGGTTCCTCACCGGCTTGGTATCGGCCGTGCCGGTCGGGCCGATCAATGTGACGATCATCAACGAGGCGGCGCAGCGCGGCTTTTTCGGCGCGGTGTTGATCGGGTTCGGCGCCGTGTCGATGGAGATGATCTATTGTTTCATCGGCTTTGCGGGCTTCTCCGAACTGTTCGCGGCCCGGGCGGTGCAGGCGACTTTCGAACTCGTGGGCTTCGTCGTCATGGTCTATCTGGGGTGGAAATACTACCGCGCCACCGCGCCGCCCGGCGTCACGTCCACCGAACAATCCTTGCAACGACGGTTCCATCCACGCACCGCGTTCATGTCCGGCTTCCTGCGCGTGCTGGGCAATCCGGGCGTGCTGTTGTTCTGGGTGGCCGCTTCGGCGACGTTCACTGCCCACCGCTGGGTGCGGCCGGACTGGGCCAGCAAGGGTTGGTGCCTGGCCGGGGTGGCGCTGGCGACGCTGGGCTGGTTTGTCTTTCTGAGTTGGGCGGCGGCGCGCGCGCACGGCCGATTTTCGATTCAAGGTCTGCTGCGGTTGTCGCGCATCTCCGGCATCTGCTTGTTGGGGGTGGCGGTGGTCCTGGGCGTGCGGATCGTCATTTTGCTGTCGCGATACTAAGCAACCGGGGCGCAACCCTCCGGACTTGCGATCGGCTTGCCGCCAACGCGCGAAATCGACAGATTCGCCGGTCATGAACTCCGCGGTGATCGTCGCCGCCGGCCAGGGCAAACGCATGGGGCCGGGCGTGGACAAACTTTTCCTCGCAGTGGCCGGCCGGCCGGTGATCGCCCACACTTGGGCGCGGTTCGAGGCCGCCGCGTGCGTGGACGAAATCGTGCTGGTGGTGCGGAGCCACTTGGAACCGACGTTTGCAGAGCTCGCGAGCAGGTTCCGGTTCGCCAAGCCGCATCGCTTCGTGGCCGGCGGCGCGGAGCGCCAGGATTCGGTGTGGAACGGTCTGGAGGCGCTGTCGCCCGCCTGCGAATTGGTGGCCATCCACGACGGCGCGCGGCCGTGTGTTTCCGCGGATTTGATCGCGGCCACCCTGCAGGCAGCCAGCGAGGTCGGCGCCTCCGTGGCGGCGCAACGCGTGACCGACACGATCAAGGAATCCACCGACGGCCGGGTCATCACCGGCCACCCCGACCGCGCCCGCCTCTGGGCGGTGCAAACGCCGCAGTCGTTCCGGGTCGAGGTGATCCGGCGGGCTTTGGCGGAGGTGCGTCGCCGCGGCCTGTTGGTGACCGACGACACCGCGGCTTGCGAGTTGATTGGCCAGCCCGTCCGTCTCGTGGAAAGCGCCGAACCGAACCCGAAGGTGACCGCTCCCGTGGACCTGGCTTTCGTTGAACTCCGCTTGCGCGCCGCAGAGGCAGAGGAGACGGCGCGGCCGGCGGCCCCGAAGTCATCGCCGGTCGATTGACCGGCCAGTGGGCGTAGCTCCGTTTCCGGCCACGACTCAAGGATCCAACCGCTTTCCAGTGGCCTGATCGGCCAGTGCCCGTGGTTCCACAGTGGGAAACGGGAAGCGTGAGTGCCGCATGGTGCAAAAAATGTCGCAATTGCGACAAAAATTGCCCCACCGAACGATCGAACCAAGGCGGTCGCGGACCGGCAGAAGCGCGGGCGTCCAACCCGCTCCGCTCGGCCGACCCTTGCCAGCCCGACCGCGGACTTCTACCTTCGGCTGTCTTTGGTACGGGTCGGTGAATTTATGAACAAGCGAGTGTTGTACTCGACGGTGATCTTGGCGCTGGGGGTGAATCTCTTCTTCGGCGCCCAAGTCTATGTGCGGTCGGCCGAGACCGCCGGCAAGAATGACGTTTTCCGCAACCTGCGGCTCTTCTCGCTCGTGCTCGAGCGGGTGCGGGAGGATTACGTCGATGGCGACAAGCTGACCTACCAGGACCTCGTGTACGGCGCGCTCAAGGGGCTGATGAGCACGCTCGATCCGCACAGCGAATTCCTCGAACCGCGGAAGTACGACGATTTTCGCGACGACACGGAAGGCGTGTACGGCGGCGTGGGGATGGAGATCCGGCTCAACGGCGACTACCTGACGGTGAACGCCGCCATGCCGGACACGCCGGCTTCGCGGGCGGGCATCGCGTCAGGGGACCGGATCATCCGGATCGACGGACGGGACGCGAAAGGCATGAGTGCGGCGGAG
>JAKCAB010000705.1 GCA_021839785.1 bacterium
CGCCGCTCACCGGCGCCGACAACGGCGTGGCCGTTTACGGCGTCTCGTTCGCGAAAGGCGCGTCGGGTCAAATCCGCGGTTGCTGGATCGGCGTGGCGCCGGACGGCGCCACCCTGGCGGGTCCCGCGGACGCCGTGACCGGATTCAGGTACCAAGGCGCAGAGACGATCACCGTGGACAACGTGGTGGTGGGCGTGCCGGCGGATTCCACGAACGCGCCCGCCGATTTCAACGTGCTGGTCAGTATCCCGGCGATCCCGATCATTCTTGAAGGCAACGGCGCGCGCATTGCCGGCAACTTCATCGGCGTCCTGCCCAGCGGCACCAATGACGTGGACCTTGCCCTCGACCCAAACTTGGCGGGTTACTTCGAAGGCTTCATCGAAATCGGCCGTGGCGGCAACAACACCGTGATCGGTACGGACGGTGACGGCGTGAACGATGCCAACGAAAGGAACGTGATCGGCGGCATGGTCCCGCCGAGCATGGGCGGCTACGATCACAGCATCGAATTCTACGGGCAAAGCCCGGGCACGAACATCGTCGTCGCCGGCAATTACATCGGGGTGGGGATCGACGGCACGACCCAGTTCACCAACGGCATTCCCGCCCTCAACGCGGCCGGCGGCCAGGCGGTTTTCCGCTTCGGCTCCAACCTGGACGGCGTGAGCGACGACGTCGAAGGCAACGTGGTCTTCAACAACTGGCCGGCCACCTTGTTCCCGCCCGAGAACTTCTACCAGCAGTTGCCCAACAATCTGAATTTCTTTGACGAGCTCAGCGTTTCCGGCAGCGTCTCCGCCCGCGGCAACACGCTCGTGAACAACCTTCCGTTCCCGGTAGCGCCGACCAAACAGGACGGCGGAATCGATGGCGCGTGGATCACGAACTACAGCACCAAGGCGCTCGTGGACGCCACGCAAGGCGTCTATCCGGTGATCGCCGCGGATTCCACGGCGCTGCGCCTCAAAGGCACCGTGCCCGTGGCCGACGCCGCGAATTACCCCGTCACGAGTGTCGATGTCTATGTTGCCGACCCGGTCGGGATCGCCACGGGCCAGGCGGCCTTGATTCCTGAACTGCCCAACGGCTTCGTCCAAGGCCGGACGTTCCTGGGAACCTTTGTCGATGACGGCCCCGAGGACGCCGATAAGACCCCCGGCAAATTCGACTTCGACATCGCGCGACTTGGCCTAACCGAGGCGCTGATCACCATCACCGCCAACTACGCTACTAGCCCGGCGACCGACAACACGGCGGTGGCCATCACCAGTCCTTTCTCGGACCCCGTGACCGTCACCGGCGGCGGCGCCGGTGAACTCAAGTTCACCGCCATCGCGAAAACCGCCCAAGGCGTGCAATTGGAATGGACCGGCGGCGGCACGCTCCAGGCTGCCGACGCGGTGACCGGTGCCTGGCAGGATGTGACCGGCGCCAGCAGCCCGTACACGACGCTCGCCAGCGGCGCGATGAAGTACTTCCGCCTGAAACGCTGAGTCCGGGCTGGAGCCCGGTTTTGGCGCGCGACCGTCTCGGTCGCAGGCGCGAGGTTTCGCAGACGACCAAAGTCCGTCGAGTCGGGGATTGGACCTCCGCGCTCCAACCGCCCGCGCTCTGAGCCCGGCCATGTTGGACGCGCAAGCTCCAGGCAATTTAGCCGGCGAGACGACCGGAGTTGATTCGCTGTCGCGCCTTGGCACATTGGGCGCGGACAAAGCCCGGACCGAACGACGAACGATCGCGCTGTGGCGGCGTCCGCGCATGACCACCACCAAGCCAACCATTCGCGCGCCGAAGTTCTTTCGCGTCGCCCAACGCGTCACCGCGACGCGCCTCCTACCAAATCCGACCTGGCTCTTCGCCTGGCTTTGTTTTCTGTTGGTTGGCGGACCCGCCGGCTGGGCCGCCAGCGCCGGCTTGCGGGTCGCCACCTTCACCTGCGATGTCACGCCGCCACCAGGCCATCCGCTGTGCGGCGGTTGGATCAAGCCGCTCGCGGCGGTTGATGAACCGCTCCTCGCCAAAGGCCTTGTGCTCAGCGACGGCAAAGACCGTTACGTGCTCTGCGCCGTCGATTGGTGCCTGCTCCAAACCGGCGCTTACGACGCCTTTCGCCGCCGGCTCGCGGAAGGCGCGAACGTCCCGGAAAGCCACGTGTCCGTCCACACGCTCCACCAGCACAACGCGCCGATCGCCGACGCCACCGCCGAACGGCTTCTCCGCGCCACGCCCAACCCGCCGCCGCACCTTGACCTTGGCTTCCTCGATGACGTGACTCGGCGCCTCGCGGCGTCGGTCCGGGAAGCGTGCGGTCACCTTCAGCCTTTCGACCAGGTCGGCTACGGCCAGGCGCGGGTGGAGCGGTTTGCCTCGAACCGACGGGTGCGTCTGGCCGATGGCAAGATTCACGTCCGCTACAGCGCGACGAAGGATCCGGCACTACAGGCGGCGCCGGAGGGCTTGATCGATCCGTGGTTGCGGACAATCACGCTGTGCGCCGGCGATCGGCCGTTGGTTCGGCTCCATTTTTACGCGACGCACCCGATGAGCTATTACGGTGACGGCCGCGCGACCTCGGACACCGTGGGCCTGGCGCGCCAGCGGCTGGAACGCGAGGAAGGCGTG
>JAKCAB010000018.1 GCA_021839785.1 bacterium
CCCATGTGACAATCTTCGACGCGCCCGTAATGGCCGGAGTCGATGGCAACGACTTCGTCCGCGAGTTCGGCCAGCGGACCGCGTTTGGCGCCGACGAGTGCGATCGTCTCCAGGCCATTCTGCTTCGCCCACTCGACCGCCTTGACCAGGTTGGGCGACCGGCCGCTGACGCTCATGGTCAACACGAGGTCGCCTTTGCGTCCGTAGTTCTGGAGCTGCCGCACAAACACGTCCTCGTAAGCGTAGTCGTTGCCCAGCGCCGTCAGCCAGCTCACGTTGTCGTTCAACGACAGGACGCGAAACCGCCTGCCGAGCTTGTCGGAGGCGCCCTTGCCGAGGTCGGTGGCAAAGTGCGAGGCGTTGGCCGCGCTGCCGCCGTTGCCGAAGACGAAAATCTGCCGGTCCTCGACCAGCGCGCGCTTGAGCCGTTCCACAATCTTCGCGACCGTGGCGGTGGAAATGGAATCCAGCGCGGCTTTCTGCGCCCGCACGTAGTTGGCGATCCAATCGTTCATGGGCGGGACTATGGCAGACACCGGGCGGGGCCGGTAGCTTTTTTGCCACGTTGCCGGCTGCCGGGAGCGCGGGTGTCCAACCCGCGCCGCTCGCTGAACCCTGGAGTTGCGAGTGGCGCGGACCTTTGGGCAAACCGTAGTCGGTGGACTTTTCTGTCGGCGAGCCCCACGGTTGCGACCGAGACGGTCGCGCGCCAAAGGCAGAAGCGCAGGGTGTCCAACCCACATCGGGGGGCGGCGTTTTTTTGCCAAACCGTTGGCTGCGCCTTGGAAAAGGCTGGTGTTGTCCCGGTTGGGTGCCCAGACTTCCGACATGTCGTCGCCTGTTGCTGCACACCCACCGCGCAGCGTGAGCCGACGGTGGCAGGCGCCACTCCGTTCCTGGCTTGCGCGGGGAGTGCTGGCCGCCTGCGCGGCGACTTCCGCGACGGCGGTCCGGGCCGACCTGGCCCCGCCGGTGATCACCTCCGCCGTGCAACGCGACCTGGGGGCCCGCATCGCCGGCACCGTCGCCGGCGACCCGGACACCAAGTACAACGTGCTGCTTTTTGCCACGCCGCAATGCCCGGACGGAGTCGCCAGCAGCAACTTAACCGCGTTGAGTTTCCTCGAAGTCACCACGGACGCGGGCGGCGGCGCCACGTTTTCGCAAGTCGTCACCAACGCGCTCAACGACACGCAGTTCGTGGTCGCCCGGCTGCTCGACAACGGCGGCACCACCTCGGCCTTGTCCGCCTGCGCGCCGGTCGCCATCCAGTTGACGTACTGGCAGGACGTGGCGGTGGCGCTGGAGCCGGCGTCGGCGGAAGCGGCGGTGGGCGAAGATTTCACGTACAACATTTTGCTCAGCAACACGGGCCAAGGACCGACGGGACCGCCGGCGGTTGAGAATTTGGAAGTCGAATTCGCCGTGCCCGCCACGGCGCAGTTCGTCTCCGCGAGCGACGGCGGGTTTTTCGACAACGGCGTGGTGCGCTTCAGCGGCGTGACCGTGCCGGCGGGCGGCGGGCCTGCGCTGAGCGTCACCGTTTTCCCCGTCGCTTCGGGCGACCTGACCGCGTCCGTCCACGTGAACGACCCCGGTCCATACCAGGCCAACAACACCGCCACGCTGACCATCCCGATCGGCGCCACCGACATGGCGGACCTCGGCCTGACGCTGACCGCCCAGCCCGAGCCGGTTCGCCAGGGCGCCGAATTGACTTACACGCTCACCGTGACCAATGCCGGGCCGGCCGTCGCGCCGGGCTGCCTGGTCACGAACGTGCTGCCCGCCTCGGTTTTGTTCCTGGGCGCGACGGCGTCGCAAGGTGCTCTCGCCTTCACCAATGGCACCGTGGCTTGCGACCTCGGAGCCATCACGAACGGAGCCGCGGCCAGCCTGACGATCCGCGTCCAACCTTCGCTCGAAGGCCCCGTCACCAACGCGGCGACGGTCACGTTGAACGGCGAAGGGGTGGCCGATCCCAACCGCACGAACGACACCGCCTCGCTGGTTTCGACCGTGGTCCCGCCGTTGCCGGTCGAGCTGGTTACCGTGCCAACGTTGGACCCTCACACCGGGCTATTCGTGCAACTGGTTCGGTTCACCAACGTCGGCACCAACCCCCTGCCCGCCATCGCGCTGCTCCTCGACGAGGTGCCGACCAACGTGGTGGTGCTCAACGCCTCGGGCGCGACGGCTGGCAAGCCTTACGTGCAATTGCGGCGCCCCGTCGCTGCTGGCGAAGGCGTGAACTTTACCGTGGAATTCTACCAGCGTGACCGGGGTGGTTTTGCCTCGCCCGTTTACACCGCCATCGTAGATGCGAATTTCCCACCGCCGCCAGATGGCGTGAACGCGCCGACGGTCCCCGGCCCCGGGTCGTTGAAGATCGCCGGCCGGATGGACCTAGGCCGCTTTCTCCTGGAATTCCAGACCGCCCCCGGCAGCCAGTACCTCGTTCAATACCGCGACTCGCTGAACGACCTCTGGCACACCGCCTCGCCCGCCATTACCGGCGCGACCAACGTCGTCCAGTGGCGCGACGACGGACCGCCCCAGACGGCCACGTCGCCGGGCGCGTTTCGCTTTTATCGGGTCATCCAATTCACCCAGTCCTGAAAACCACCACGCCTCACACCATGAAAAACCGCGCCTCCACCTCCTTGCGTTTGCTCGCCGTCGCCGCCGCGCTGCCGCTGGCCAAAGCGGGCGAACCGATCGAACAACCGAACCGCATCAGCTTCGCGCCGCGCCTGGGCTTCAACGTCAAGGCCAGTTTCCGCAGCTCGCTGGCCAGCACCGGGGCGAATCCGGGACCGGCCGCCGGCGGCGGCCTGGATCGCATTTACGACGACGGCTACGTCAAGCTGGACAGCAGCGGCAATGCCGGCGCCCAGACCTGGAACTGGGGCTACGAAAACGCCGGCCAGATCGATCCCGTCGCCGGCACCCTCGCTTTGAGCGCGGTCGCGGGCAGCGATCCGGCGGTGGTCAACGGCGTGGACGACGACCCGCTGGTGGGCGGCGAACTGACCTACACGCGTTACCTCTTTGAATTCGGCCACGCCAACTGGGGTTTCGAAATCGGCGGCACGTACACCCCGGTCTCGATCAGTGACGATTCGACCCTCAGCGCCAACGCCAACCTCGTTCGCGACCTCTACAACCTCGGCGGCATCACGCCGCCCGCGGCCCCGTACCACGGCACCTTCGCCGGGCCGGGGCCGGTGATCGGCGACTCGCCGACGCGCACCGCCACCACCGAGGCAGTCACCTTCAGCGGCAACCGCAAGATCGAATCGAGCGTCTTCGGCATCCGGCTGGGGCCGAACCTGGACATTCCGATGGGCGACCCGCTGTCGCTCCAACTCAGCGGCGGCTTGTACATGCAATACGCGGACTCGAAGTTCACCTATTCGGAGACCGCCACGCTCGCGGGAGGCACGACGCAATTGCAGTCGGGTTCCGTGTCGCAGCAGGATTGGGTCGTGGGCGGGTACGTTCGCGGCCAATTGACGGTGGCGCTGTCGCGAAGCGTCGAGATCTTCGCCGGCGCGGAATACGTGTTCTCCGATCAGATCAACCTGGGCACGCCCACCCACCAGGCCACCCTCGACCTTGATGGCGCGGCTTATGGCATGGCCGGCCTGGCCTTCAAGTTTTAGCCTGCCCGGCGCTTGCCGCCAACAACAGCGCACCGACCGGGACCGCGTCTTCCGCCAGGCGGGCGAGCGCGATTTGCGGACCTGGTCGAAACGCGTCCATCAAAAACGCGGGTAACGTCTGGCCCACCGCCGCGCGCAGCGGTTCGCCCAGCAACGAAAGACCGCCGCCCAGGACGATGATTTCCGGGTGGAGCAAATGCACCGCGTGCGACAGCCCGAAGGCCAGATCCGTGGCGGTTTCGCGCAAAATTCGCTCGGCCGTCGGGTCCCGGCGAGCCAGCGCGGCGCTCAGGTGCCGCGCCTCGCCGCCGACTTCACCGCCCGCCAGCCCAGCCAAAACGCCGTCCGGCTCGGCCGCGATCGCCGCGCGAATCCGGCGATCCACCGCCCAGCCGGCGCAGCGCGATTCGACCGTCGCCCCGCCGCGATCCAGGCGCACGTGCCCGATTTCCACCTCGCCCGGCGTGGCGCCGTGATAGATCCGCCCGTCCACGATCAATCCGCCGCCGACGCCGCTGCCGAGCGTGACGTACATCGCCGGATTGTGGCCCTGCCCGGCGCCGCACTGAGCTTCACCAAGCGCGGCCACGTTGGCGTCGTTGTCCACCGCCACCGGCGCGCCGCCCAGTTCGCGCAGCCAATCGCCCAGCGGAAAGTCCGACCAGCCAGCAACGTGGTGGGAACAGCAGATGCGCCCGCTGCGCCAATCCACCGGCCCGCCGTACCCAACGCCGATTGCCTCGATGAGTGTGCGCGCCAATTCCCGCCGGAGTGCCGCACCGATGTTTTCCCGGATGCCCGCGGCGCCGGCGCTGGGATCGACCGCGAAGCGAAACCGTTCCTGGATCGCGCCGCTTGCGTCGCCGCAGACCAGTTGAATCTTCGTCCCGCCGATCTCGATGCCGAGCAAAGTCGCTTGCATGGCCAAGTTCTAGCGTCTCGCCTCCGCGCCGTCACGCCCACCGCCAAGCCGCCGTAGCAGGCCAGGCAGGGCGGATGCCCGCGAAAATCGAAGTCCGTTGTAATAAAACGCCCAACCTCCGACTTTCTCCCAGTAGAAGACCGCTATGCGTGAACCGAATCCAACTCCGGCCGACCGGTTCCTGGCGCTGCTCAAGCCCATCGAGCGCGACCTGGAGTTGTATTGCCGGCGCCTGATTTGGGACCGGCAAGGGGTGGCCGACGCCCTGCAAAACGCCGTTCTGCGCGCGTTCGCCGCGTTCGACCGCTACCATGAGGACGCCAGCTTCCGGGCCTGGATGTTCAAGATTCTCACCCACGAGGTCTTCGCGCTGAACCGGAAACACGCCCGGATCGCCCGGCACGAGTTCCAACTCGAACCCGCGGAACTCGAGGACTTGCTCGACGCGGAGGCAGCCGGCGAGACGGCGAGCGCCCCACTGGCGGCGAGCGCCTCCGCCGAGGCGTTGGACGAACACCTGGTCGCGGCGCTGAAAACGCTCACCGCCGCCGAACGCGCGGTGCTGTTGCTGCGGGCGCTGGGCGAATTGCGTTATCGGGAGATCGCAGAGTCACTCGACATGCCGTTGGGCAGCGTGATGGGCCATTTGGCGCGCGCGCGGCAGAAGATGCGCCTGGCACTAACGCGGCTCGAAAAAACGCAGCCTTTCCCTCAACCGAAACCGTTATGAACTGCCAAGAAATCCGATCGCTCTCCGGCCCGTATCTGGACTCCGAGCTGGAGGCAAAAACCAGCCTGGAAATCCACGAGCACCTGGCGAACTGCCCCGAGTGCGCGCGGTTCTTCGCGACGGACGCGAAGCTCAACACCCAACTTAACGCGCGCCTCAGCCAGGGCGAGGCGACTCCCCATCTTTGGAAAACGGTCGAGGAGCGGGTCCGCGGCACAGTCATGGCCGAGCCTGCACCGGCCAAAACCCACACGGCGCGGTCAACGCAAAACGCCGAGCGGTGGTGGCGCGCGTGGCTGTGGCCGAGCCCCCGGTTTTACGCCGGCCTCGCGGCCGTTTGGGCGGTGATGCTGGCGGTTCGTTGGTTCGACGTGGACACCGCGGTCACTGCCAGCCACCCAACGCCGCCGTTGCCTCCCGAGACAGAGCGCATCCTGGCCGAGCAAGGCCGCGATCTGGCGGAGATGCTGGGATTCATCGGCACCGCGCCGGAGGCTTCCGCGCCGAAGCGCAAAACAAGCCCGCCGCAAGGTCGGTTGCGGCGGAGCGATGTCGCGCCTGGCCACGCCACGGGAGTCTTGGCCTCGCCGGAGCTGTATCGAGTTTAACGAACTCTCAACCCTCCTTGTCTATGAACGAATCCGAAAAAAACAAATCGCTGCTCACCCGCTTCCTGGGCACCTCGGCCGAATGCCGCGCCTCGCTGCGCCGGTGTTCGCGCATGGGCTTGTGCGTCGTGGTCTCGCTGGCGACGTTGATCGCCTTGTTTTACGTGGAGGAAGACTGGCGGGGCAAACGCGCCTGGAACGCTTACGCGAAAGAGGCGGCCGCCAAAGGCGAAGTCCTCGACCTCGCCGCGCTGGCGCCGCCTCCCATCCCGGACGACCAGAACTTCGCGATGACGCCCTTTCTGAAACCTTTGTTCGATTTCCTGCCCGGCACGCAAACCTGGCGGGATCGAAAGGCGGCGACGAACCGGATGGAGTTCGCCGCGGACATCCCCGCCAGCTGGCAGGTTCAGAAGCGCGATTGGCGGCTGGGCGAGCGGACGGATTGGCCGGCCTGGCAGGCGGCCATTGGAAAAGCCGCGCGCAAGGCCACGGCTGGCTCGGCGACGACGAACGCCTCCCTCACCACCAACCGCGTGGAGGCCGCCCGGTCAGTGCTGGCAGCGCTTCGGAAATGCGAACCCGTGTTGACGGAACTCCAGACCGCCAGCGAGCAGCGGCCGCGCTGCCGGTTCAACCTCCGTTACGAGGAGGAGAATTACGCCGCGTTGCTGGTTCCGCACCTCATGGTAATCCGGGGTTGTGTGCACCTGCTGGCGCTGCGGGCCGGAGCGGAGTTGACACTGGGCCAGACGGAGGCGGCACTGAAGGACCTTGATCTGGCCTTCTTCCTCACGGACACCATCCGCAACGAACCGATCCCGATCTCCCAACTCGTGCGTTGCGCGACGACCCAGTTGACACTCCAACCGCTCTGGGAAGGCTTGGTGGACCGCCGCTGGTCCGAAGCCCAATTGGAGCACCTCCAACAACGTCTGGCGCGGTTCGATTTCCTGGCCGACGCGCAACTGGCTTTGCGCGGGGAACGCGCGGATGGAAACGGCATCATAGTCTATGCGCGGAACCATCGCGGGCGACTCGGCGTTCTCGGCATGACCGAGGCGGGCGACGAGTCGGAAGCTTCGATGATTGGGTTGGTAGCCGCGCTGGTGCCGCGGGGTTGGTTCTATCTGGAGCAGGTCAGCTACAACCGCGCCTTCGACGCTTACGTCCGTCTGGGCGTGGACCTCGCGTCGAGGCGCGTGGATCCGCAGGTCATTGCCCAAAACGAAAAAGCGATCGAGCAGTCGCTCCAGGGCGGCGGGTCGTTGTTTTTCGGACATCGCCTCATGGCGGCGGTGTTGCTGCCGGCAATCCCGCAGGCCTACCGGAAGTTCGCTTATTTCCAAACGCTGGTGGACGAAGCCACTCTAGCCTGCGCCCTGGAACGGTACCGCCTGGCGAACGGCCATTATCCGGACGCGCTCGCGGACCTGACTCCGCAATTCGTCGCGAAACTGCCGCACGACGTCATCACCGGCGAACCCTTGAAGTATCGCCGGACCGACAACGGCCGGTTCGTCCTCTACTCGGTGGGGTGGAACGGCAAGGACGACGGCGGCATGATCGCCATGTCCGGCAAGAGCAAGACGAACATGGACATCGGCGAAGGCGATTGGGTGTGGCCACAACCGTGAGGCAGCTACCCTTGTTCCGCGGGCGTTTCGCTGAAAGTTCGACCATCGTCTGAGGTTCCGATGCGTCCCGGCGCGCCGGTTTCCAAACCGGCTTATGTGCGGCGCGGGGCTCAAAGTGACGATTTGGGTTTGGCAGGGCGGTAAGCCGACTGGGAAGTCGGCGCGCCGGAGGAGCGGCAACGCGCCAGACGGATGGCGGAGCGCCGGTTTTCAAACCGGCTTAAACGCGGTGGAGGAATCACGGCGGCAATTTCGACACCGGCAGGGCGGTAAGCCGACTGGGAAGTCGGCGCGCCGGAAGAGCGGCAACGCGCCCGGCGAATGGCGGAGCGCCGGTTTCTAAACCGGCTTATGTGCGGCGCGGGGCTCAAAGTGACGATTTGGGTTTGGCAGGGCGGTAAGCCGACTGGGAAGTCGGCGCGCCGGAGGAGCGGCAGCGCACCAGGCGGATGGCGGTCTGCCGGTTTCCAAACCGGCTTAAACGCGGTGGGGGATTCGTGGCGGCCATTTCGACACCGGCGGGGCGGTAAGCCGACTGGGAAGTCGGCGCGCCGATGAGTTGGGCGGCGGTTTAACGGCAGCATTGCGGTTGTTTCTGGGGCGCGGCAAGAAGGATGGCCGCCGCTTCAACGCCAGAGACGCCCCCGGTCGCTACAGCGCCGGCGCGACTTTGTAAGTGCGGAGCCGTTTCGGTTTGCGGTACACATTTCCCGTGCCCATGAACCGAGCGCCGGATCGACTGACACCAATCGCGACTGCCGGTTTTGCCCTGACCGGGCGAAACCTGGTTACGCCGGCCATCGAGGCACGACGAGTCCACAAATCAAAAAACACCTGAGGTCCTCTCAATGAAAACCGTATCCCTTCGCGACCTGCCGGGTCGCCCGCTCAAAACGGAAACGCGGCCTCACCGCACCGCGCTGTCCCTCGCTTCCCGGTTTGGCCGGATCGCGCTCGCCCTGGCCACGGCTTTGGCGCTTCCGCTCGCCGGCTTGAACGGCCGCGCCGCCGAGGACACCTTCGATCTGAAGCCCAAGTGGAAGCCCGGCCAGCAGATCGTCCAGCAGATCAAGACCGCCCAAAAACAGAAGATCACCGTCGCGGCGGCGCCAAATCCGATTCAACAGCAGACGGAGCAAATTCAGGAAGTGGCACTCGCGGTGGACAAGGAACGCGCCGAGGGCGGTTTCGAAGTCGGGATCGAATTCCGCTCGATCTCGCTCGAATCCAAAATGGGCCAGACGGTGGTGGTGAAATTCGATTCGAAGTCCAAAGCCACCACCGGCGAGGCGAATCTCTTTTCGGCCAGCGGCGGGGCGAATCCACTGACCGACGTGTTGAAGAAGCTCGTGGGTGCCAAGCTCAAACTCTACACCAAGCCCAACGGCGACATCGAGAAGGTCGAAGGCGTTCAGAAGCTGATCGACGACCTGGCCAGCAGCTTGCCGGAAATGGCCTCGGGCATGATGAAGTCGATGTTCAACGAAGACATGGTCAAGCAGATGAGCGCGTTGCCGCCGGGCCTGCCCAACGAACCGGTGAGCGCCGGCTACGAGTGGCCGGTGAAGCTGGAAATGTCGCTCGGGCCGATGGGCACGATGTTGATCTCGATGAAATTCAAGTTCAACGGCATGGAGGAAAAACGCGGTTACCGCGTGGCCGTGCTCGACCATCGAGGCACCCTCAGCAGCAAGGAAGGCAGCGGCACCGGTCCCATCACCTTGGGCGCGTTCAGCGGCACCTCGACCGGCCGCACGTGGTACGCGCCCGACATCGGCGCCACGGTCGATTCCTACGCCAACCAGGTCATGAGCATGACCATGAAAACAATGGGCCAGGACATGAAGGTCGAGATGGACCAGCGCGTCACCACCAAGCTGCTGGAAATCACCGGCCAGGCCAAGTAGCGACGGAAACGACGCGCGTTCTCGCGCTCTCAATGCGCGGCTTTCAGTCGCTTTGCCTCAGCCGAAAGAATCGTGCGCTGTCCGTGATCGAGTGGGTGACCGAGTAAAAGCCCGCGTCCACGACTGGCGCTACGTTCATCGGCGACCAGTCGGCGACTGGGCCCAGGTTTGCGGCGGATTCGAGGGTGAAACCACCGTTGTCCGCCGGCCAACGGAGCACGATGTCCGCCCCGGATCGGAGTAACTCGAGGCGTGGCGCTATGGCCTGGTAGAAGCGGACTCCGTCCACCGTGACCGCCACATTGGTTGAGACGTCACCGAGCACGCCAAAGAAGAACTCGACCGATTGGCCGGCATACTCGGACACGTCGATCCAGCCGCTGCTGAATGTTCGGTTGGTTTCCATGAACCGGGTTTCTAGCGCGAAGCGGTTGGTGCCGTTGATCCCGAAGGCGAGGTAATCGTCGCCGCCCGCGCCACTGGTCAACGTGAAGTCGAACGACAGGCCGCGCACCTCCGCCGGCAGCGCCAGAGTCAGCCACACGGCCGGCGGAGGGTTCGTGGCTGGATCGTCTGCCCGACCCGGCCCAGTAAGTTGGCGGGGTGGAGTCGAGCCTGCGGTCGTGAGGTCGATGCGCGGAGACAGCGGCACGAAGCCTCCTGTCGTCTCGGGTGAAGATTCGGGGGGCACGGTCGTCGTCGCTGGATCAGGACGAAAGAAAGACTGACCCCACTCCCACAATGCGCTACCGGCCTGTTCAACCTTCGCTCCCGCCCAATTGATACCCGTATCGTAAGCCGAAGTGAAGAAACCGCCGGTACCGCCAATGACATCAATGGTTCTCGCGACCGCCAACCGCTGAGCCTCCGTTAACGGCAATAGGTCGAATGAATTGCCGCTCAGGGGATCCTGGCTCAGTGACGCGCCGAGCGGAAACGGCACCGGGGTTGGGAACTGGCCGGGCCATCCAGTCCGCTCGAAGCCGAAGCGTTCCCCGACTAACGCTTCACCACCCTGGGTAGCAACCGACCCAGCGTACCAAGCACAAGCATAGGCATGTAAGGCCACTCCGTCTCCCGCTCCAAGCGATTTCGGCAAGTACACATTCACCGCCTCCGGGTGATAGCCGCCCACCAGGCTGATGTAATTGTCAATCCAGGCGCAATCGTCAGGCACGGGCGAGACGTAGCCCTGCTTGATCACCTGACTGGCGATCGAACCGTTTAGCCCACTGACGGTGTAGTCGAACGTGACCACCTTTCCCAGTGCGTTAACGACTCCGCCGTCATCCAACAGCGTCATCTGCGTGTGGTCCGCCGGGAACTGCGGCACGCCGGCTTTGCGCAGACCGTGCAGGTAATTCGCCGCCGTCGCGTTCACCAGCGTGCCGAGGCTGTGGCCGATGAAGTGCAGCGTGCCGTCGTACGAATCCCCCAGCGTGGCGCACAGCGCTTTGCCTAACGCTTCGCCCTGCCGGCGGGTGCTCGACATCGCCTCGACCGGTTCGAGCGTGTCGGCCTGCGTCTTCCAATCCCACGCCAGCAGGTTCGCCTTTACGTTCGCCGCCATCATCTGCGTGGCCATCATTTGCGCCCATACCGTGGGATCGCTGTTCCAGCCGTGCGTGAAGATCACGGTCGGCAACGCGCGGTCCACCTGAGCGCCTTGAACGAAGGCGGTCCCGTTGAACACCTCCAACTGCGTGTCGGTCGTCGGCACAATCTGCGCTTCCTGCGTCTTCGGCACGGGCTGCTCCGAGGCAGTAACCTTCGGCAAGGCGGGCACCGGTTCCAACACCACGTTCAACGTCCTGGCTTGGCCCGGCGCGAGCGCCAAACCGGATTGCACCCACGTGCGGTAGCCAGCCAGGCTGAACCAGACCTCCCACGTGCCCGCTTCGAGCACGGGAAGCGCGTAATGTCCGGAGGCGTCGGTGGGCGCGCCGGTCGAGGATAAAGCGCCATGAAAGGCCATCACGACCGCCCCGACCAAAGGCGTGCCGGTGGCATCGGTGACTTGGCCGCTGAGACTGGCCATCACGTCCGCCGTTGTGCGTGTGTCAACAGCGAACACGCCGGACAGACCTGAACCCGTGCTGCCGGAAAACCGCGTTTCCAGCCGAAAGGTGCCCGAGTCCGCCCAGCCCACGCCGACTTGGTAATCCCAGCGCGTGTCCAACCAAAACTCGGGTGACTCTGCCTGTCCGATGTCGGCGATAACTCGGGTGACCTGGAGAAAGGGAAGAATGCTCGCGAGGAGCCAAACCAGCACCGAAAGGCGCGAGTGATAGGCGGCTCGAACCGAGCGCTGGTCTCCATGCCGGCTTTGGATAAACGCATCTCTCATCGCGTTGGTTTTAGTTTTGCAGTTGCGGTAAGCCGACTGGGAAGTCGGCGCGCGGGAAGAGCGGCAACGTGCCCGGCGGATAGCGGAGCGCCGGTTTCTAAACCGGCTTATGTGTGGCGCACGACTCATGGCCTCGATTTCAGGTTGGCGTTGCGGTAAGCCGACTGGGAAGTCGGCGCGCCGGAGGAGCGGCAACGCGCCCGGCGGATGGTGGAGCGCCGGTTTCTAAACCGGCTTGTGAGCGGTGCAAATCTCATGGCGACGATTGGGGGTTGGCGTTGCGGTAAGCCGACTGGGAAGTCGGCGCGCCGGAGGAGCGGCAACGCATCCGGCGAATGACGGCGCGCCGGTTTCTAAACCGGCTTTGGATCGGCGGATGGCTGATGCTGCAAACTCTCATGCTGGACCTTGCGCCAAGCCGGCTGAATGTCGTCGCAGCGGAGGCAGCGTTAGCCGACCGTAGCCATCGCGAAACCGCGCGCTGCTCCAAGGCCACTCCTTCGCCTCGCGCGCCAACCCAGCTTTTACTGGATTCGCTTCGACGTACCGCACCGCCTTCACCTGGTGGGCTTCGTCCCCGATCTTTGTCTCCCAGTATTCGCGCGCCCAAAACGACCCCGCCCGACCGAGCATCCGGTTCGCCCGGCGCGCGATGAACTGCTTCCAACTCTTGACCAGGTCCGTCAGCGGCACCTCCCAGACCTCCACCAGCACGTGAACGTGGTTGGGCATCACGACCCAGGCGATCAGCCGGTAACGTTCGCCCGCAAAAAAACGGAGCGCGGATTCCGTCAGTTGCGCCAGCCGCGGTTGCCGCAGCCAGCATTCGCCCCGCCCCAAATCCACGTACGCCTCCAGCTTCTGCCGCCGCTCGCGGTTGTCCTCGAGGGCCATCAGTGCCGCCCACTCGCGGCGACGGCTGGCCGGCAGGGCATCGTCGAGCCGAAACGTGACCAACTGCATCACGCCTGGCGCATCGTAATGCGGCAGATAACCGCGTTGGTGCCAGCCGCGAAAACCGCGGGCCTTTGCCTCGGCGTCTAACGGCTCAGCCCAATGCTGTTTCTCGGCGACCAGTTTGTGCAGGCCCGAATTGTAGGGCGGCCGGGAACGCGCGGCGCGCCGGTTTCCAAATCGGCTTTGCGCAAGCGATACGGACCGGGGCGGGGCGTCAGTACACGTGGTACTGGGATCGTTTGGCGGCGTTGGTTTCATGCGGACGATTTAAGCTGGCAGCATGCCGGCGCTCCGAGACGCAGCGCGCGGGTTCTGTGCTTCGGCACGCCCGGTGGATGACGGAGCGCCGGTTTCCAAACCGGCTTATGTGCGGTGCAGGACTCATGGCGGCGATTTCGGGTTGGACAGTGCGGTAAGCCGACTGGGAAGTCGGCGCGCCGGACGAGCGGCAGCGCGCCCGGCGGATGGCGGAGCGCCGGTTTCCCAACCGGCTTAGGTGCGGCGCAGGACTCATGGCGACGATTTCAGGTTGGACAGTGCGTAAGCCGACTGGGAAGTCGGCGCGCCGGACGAGCGGCAGCGCGCCCGGCGGATGGCGGAGCGCCGGTTTCCCAACCGGCTTAGGTGCGGCGCAAGTCTCATGGCGACGATTTTGGGTTGGCGTTGCGGTAAGCCGACTGGGAAGTCGGCGCGCCGGACGAGCGGCAGCGCG
>JAKCAB010000437.1 GCA_021839785.1 bacterium
GCCGCAAATCCTAGCTCAATGGTGGCATAGTTGTTTCTTCGCAAGAACAAATACCATGCAACCACCAATACGTCTGTCTAAATAGAAAACGCTCTAAACACTCGCCTCGTCGTTGCCGTGCACGCCGCCGTCGAACAACAGCGGACAGCGCCCGACGAAGCAGCCGTCCTCCTCGCTCCACTCGACGATCTTGGGGTAGCGGGCAGCCAGTTTTTTGATTTCGGTCTTGGTCATGTTCGCAGTTTCGCTGCCGCCAGGGCACGGCGAACGTCCCGTTCCCGATACGGCTTGGCGTCGTCGCCCGGATGGCCACACAAGGTCAGCCTGAGCCCTTGCGGGTGTGCAAAGTTACGATGTCTGCCTTTCCCGCCGCGGTTGACAAAACCGGCGCGCTCGAGATCGGCGGTGAGCTGGCGAACTTTGCGTGGCACCTGATACCAATCTGATACTACCGTGGACAACCGGCGTCAAACCCTGCTTGGGCGAGGGGCCCCGAGTCACCAGCGGTCCGGCTGATTAAAACTCCGCGTTGCCCGGCGTGCGGGCGAACGGGATGACGTCGCGGATGTTGCCCACGCCGGTCAGAAACATCAGCAGCCGTTCGAAGCCCAGGCCGAACCCGGCGTGCGGCACGCTGCCGTATTTTCGCAGGTCCACGTACCACCAATAGTCCTCCGGTTTGAGCTGCTGGAATTTCATGTTCTCGAGCAACTGGTCCAGCCGCTCCTCGCGTTGCGAACCGCCGATGACTTCGCCGATGCCGGGCACCAGCACGTCCATCGCGGTGACGGTCTGGCCGTCGTCGTTCAGCCGCATGTAAAACGGCTTGATCGTGCGCGGGTAGTTGAAGACCGTGACCGGCGATTTGAAGTGCTCCTCGGTGAGGTAGCGCTCGTGCTCGGACTGGAGGTTCGCGCCTGGCTCGACCGGGAATTCGAAGGCCTTCCCGGACTTTTGCAGGATCGCCATCGCCTCGGCGTACGGCACGCGCTGGAACGGGCGCTCGACCACGAACTCCAGCCGCGCGCGCACGCCTTTGTCCACGAACTTCTCGAACAGCCCGAGGTCTTCGGAGCAGTGGTCGAGCGTGTGACGCGCCATCGCTTTGACGAACGCCTCCGCCAGGTCCATGTCGCCCGCCAGGTCGCAGAACGCCATCTCCGGTTCGATCATCCAAAACTCGGCGGCGTGGCGGGCGGTGTTGGAGTTCTCGGCGCGAAACGTCGGGCCAAACGTGTACACGTTGGACAACGCGCAGGCGAAGGTTTCCGCCTCGAGCTGGCCGCTGACCGTGAGGTACGCGCGCCGGCCGAAGAAATCCGCCTCCGGCTTCTCGTCCACGTTTCCTTTCAGCGTGGTGACGCGAAACATCTCGCCGGCGCCTTCGCAATCGCTGGCGGTGATGATGGGCGTGTGGACATACACGAAGTCGCGCACCTGGAAGAACTGGTGCACCGCGTGGGCCAGCCGGCTGCGGGTGCGGAACACCGCCCCGAACAGGTTCGAACGCGGCCGGAGGTGCGCGATGGTGCGCAGGAATTCCAGCGTGTGCCCTTTTTTTTGCAGTGGAAAACTCGTGTCGGCCTTGCCGATTAATTCCACCTGCGTGGCGCGCAGTTCCCATTTCTGGCCGGCTGCCTGCGAAGCGACCAGGTTGCCGGTGACCGAGACCGAGGCGCCGGTGGTGAACTCATGAAGTTGCCCGGCGCCGGGCGTGGTGGAATCTACGACGACCTGCAGACTCGCCAGGCAGGAACCGTCGTTGATTTCCAGGAACGAAAAGCCTTTCGCGTCGCGGCGGGTGCGGACCCAGCCCTTGACGATGACGCCTTCGCGGGGCGCGGTGGCGGCGAGGGCGTGCTTGATGAGCGTGCGCATGGCGGGAAGTGTGCGCCCCCGGCGCCGGTTATCAAGGCGCGGGCTTGGGCGGCGCCGGGTCGGCTGCGCGGCGGTGCCGCCGGGGTGGGGGAAGGCAGCGTTTTCGCCCCCGGCAGGTTCGATGCCCAAGGCGCGGCTTCCCGCAAAGCCCGCTGGCGCTCTTCGGTTGGGAAATCCAGGCACTCAATCACCGCCGCGCCGCGCACGGCCGGGTTCGGGCTGCGGAGGAGGTCGGCGATGTCGTCCCAGGCCAGGTTTTGTCGCAACAAAGCCCGCGTGGCTTCCACAAACAGCGGCGGCCCGAGCGCGTTGGCCCGCGCGTCGTCGAAGGCCACGTACTCGCGCAGGAAACGCTTCGCGGCGCGACAGCGCAAGTCGCCGAGCGCCGTCATGACCGCCGTCGCGAATTTGGTGTCCGTCCAGGCCGGAGGTATGCCGGCCGGGACCGGTGGGCCATTCTGCAACGCCGAGAAACGCGGATGCCGGATCGCCTCGACCAAGGCCGGCACCGCGGCGGTGGCGTCGAGATCGCCCAACGCCCGCGCCGCCACGCCTCCGTCCAGGCGGTGGTAACGCCAGTCCGCATCCGGCGTGCGCTCGCGGACCACGCGTTCCAAGGCGCGCACGACCTCGCGCTTCCTTTTGCCGAGTTGACCCAGCCGGTCCGCCGCCCAGGCCCGTTCCACGATCCGTGTCAACCGCTCGCGCTCCGGGTCGGCCGTCGTCTCCGTGGCGCTGGCCGCCG
>JAKCAB010000406.1 GCA_021839785.1 bacterium
TTTTCCACGGCATGGCCGCGGAAAAACACCCCGAGATACCCCAAAAGTGTCAGTCATGTCTTGTCCTCTCTGTGTCAACCATGTCCTGTCCCCGTGCCGCTCGCGTGCGGTTTTCCGCGCCCTCGCGGAAAACTCCGGTGCTCCCGGCGCCCAACGCTGGACGCGGGGCGCGTCCAGCCACACCCGAGCCGGGTGTGCTCCCCGAACCGGAACGCGCAACTACGTCGCCGCCGCTCCTCATTCCGCCAATTCACTCGTAAAGCAGGAAGCCGGCGCGACGTTTCTGAAACGCGGCCAGGTCCGTGGTCCAGGCTTGCTCGATTTCGGCCAGCGGCTTGCCGGCTTTGATCGACTCCAGCGTGGCCGCGTCGGTCAGCAACCGCCCCATTTTATCCAGCGCGAACTGGCCAGGATAAAGCCGCTGGAGAGTCAGCGCGAGCGTGAGGCCCAGGTCCACCGGCCGCAGCGCATCGCGGTCGGTCACCAGCAGGTACACGCCGCCGCACGGCTGGTCCTTGAAGACGCTGGAGGCAGGCCTGAACCGGATCGGCACGAAGCGAACGCCCGCCAGCCCGGCCCGGTTCAGTTCGGCCGCGAACGTCACGTCATCCACGTAAGGCGCACCCACCACCTCGAAGGGCGTGTCGGTGCCGCGGCCGACCGAGACCGCGGCTTCGAGCAGGCCGATGCCGGGATAGAGGATCGCCTCGGTGAGGTTGCGCATGTTCGGCGACGGGTCGGTCCAAGGCTGGCCGGTCTCGTCGAACCAGTCTTCGCGCGACCAGCCTTGGAGCGGAATGACGGTGAGGTCGGCCTTCCAGCAGCGCTCCGCGTTGAACATCCGCGCCAGCTCGCCCAGAGTCATGCCGTGTCGGATCGGCAGGCTGTGGAACGCGGTGAAGCTGGATTCGCCGTGGCAAACCGGGCCTTCCACCACGACGCCGCCGATCGGGTTCACGCGGTCGAGAACGAAGAATTTCTTGCCCGCCTTGGCCGCGGCTTCGAGGCAGAGGCCCATCGTGGAAATGTAAGTGTAGAACCGGCACCCGATGTCCTGGATGTCGAACACCAGCGCGTCGAGCGGCTGCAATTGTGCGCCAGTCGGCGCGAGCGTGCTACCGTAAAGGCTGTGGATCGGCAGGCCGGTTCGCTCGTCCACGCTGTCGCCGACCTTCGCGTCGAACGTGCCGCGAATGCCGTGTTCGGGGCTGAACAGGGCCACGAGCTTCACGCCGGGCGCGGCTTTCAACAGGTCGATCGTCGCCCGACGGGCGCGGTCGTGACCGGTGTGGTTGGTGATGAGACCCACGCGGAGGCCACGCAGCGGGGCGAAGTTTAGTTTCTCGAGCACGTCGATGCCGTTGAGGACCGGCGCCGTTTGCCCGCCGCCCGCCGAGGCTGATCCGCGTGCCGTACCCCGCGTCGCGGGCCGGGCCGCCAACGCGCCCGGAACGTAGTTGAAGTTGAAGTCCGCCACCGCCTCGGCCGCCAGCGTGCCCAGCCGGTGCCGCAAGGCGATCACGTTGCCGCTTTCGTCGGGGTGGTTGCGGTTCGACAGGAAGATCACGAACGTCCGCGAAAACGGATCGATCCACACCGACGGTCCGGTCCAGCCGCTGTGGCCGTACGAGCCGATCGGGAACAGGTCGCCGCGCGGGCCGGCGTATGGCGAATCGATGTCCCAGCCCAGCCCGCGACGCGGCAGGCCGGGCGGCGTTTGGACGCGCGTCATCAACGCGACGGTTTCGGGCTTGAAGATGCGCACGCCGTCGAGTGCGCCCCCCCCGAGCATCATGCGGGCGAACCGCGCCAGGTCGCTCGCGGTGGTGAACAACCCGGCATGGCCGGCCACGCCGCCCATGCGCCGCGCCCGCGGATCGTGCACCACGCCGCGCACCGGCACGCCGGCCTCGACTTCGGTGGGCGCGATGCGGGCCAGCTCGGCTTTCGGTGGATTGAAGCCCGTGTCGGTCATGCGCAGCGGGCCATAGACCTCGCGCGCCAGGAACACATCCAATGGCTGGCCGGACACGCGGCGCACGATTTCACCGAGCAGGATCATGTTGGTGTCGCTGTAAATGAACTGTTCGCCGGGTTTGGCCACCAGCGTCTCGGCGCAGGCGAGTCGAATCGCCGCGTCGGCGCCGGTCCAGTCCGGTTTTAGGCCGATGTCGGGTCGCAAGCCCGAGGTGTGGGTGAGCAGTTGGCGGATGGTGACCTGTTCCTTGCCGCCGCCGCTGAATTCAGGCAGGTACCGGCAGACCGGCGTGTCCAAGCCGAGTTGGCCGCGTTCGACCAAGAGCATGACCGCCGGTGTGCAGGCGAGGACCTTGGTGAGTGAAGCCACGTCGAAAATCGTGTCCTCGGTCATGGGTTCTGGCGCCGGCACGACCGCGCGGTGGCCGTAGGCGCGATGGTAGCTTTCGCCTTCGTGTTCGAGCCAGAGCACGCCGCCGGGGCACTTCTTGTTGGCGATAGCCTCGTCAATGGCAGTGTCCATTTCCGCGAATTTCTCCGCGTGAAACACCGGCCTCGCGAACGGACGGCGGGCGGATTCCTTGTCAGAGCGGCAGCCCGGCAAGAGACAGGCGAACGCGACCAGACTCGCGAGCAGGAAAACCGG
>JAKCAB010000083.1 GCA_021839785.1 bacterium
CGGATCGGACCCCAATCGCACGCGAGCACCAACTCCGGCCGGCCATCGCCGTCCAGATCGCTGAACACCGCGCCGCTCACGAGGCCCAGTTTATCGAAGCGCTGCGCCACCACGAAGCGCCCGCCCTGATTGCGGAGCAGCAGTGAATCCGCTGGCTCGGGGTACCGCCCGGGCACGACGCGCCCGCCGACAAAGAGCGCGAGCGTGCCATTGCCTTCCACGTCGCCAAACGCCAGCGGGCCAACGCTCGCCCGCTGGCCGATGAGGCTTTCGCCGCTGGCCTGGTGTTGGAGATCGTACAAGCGCAGGCAACCGCCGTTGGTCTGGCCATCCTCGTAATTGGCGGAGCCGAAAAACACCGTGCTCCCCACGGCGAGGACGGCGGTCAGATCGCGTTGGGTGGTCCGCGCGACGAGCGGCGTTTGGAGCGGCGCGAAGCTGCCGTGGCCGTCGTTTTTGAAGAAACCCGGCGTGCCGCCTTTGCCGCAGGCCACGATGAGGTCTTCCCAGCCGTCGCCATCGAAATCATGCCACGCCACGCCGGGGCCAAGCTGGCTGAGCTTGATCGGCAACAGCGGCTGACGCTCGAAATCGTCGAACGGATCTTCGTGATGTCGATAGTTGAGCCGCTCGCTGGCGTCCTCGAAGAGCGGCGGTGACTTGGGCGACGCCGGCGCCGGAGCGGCCGGAGTGGCGGCGTCGGCGGCGATTTCGTAAATGCAGTTCGGATTGGCAGCAGCGACCACGCTGCGGCGGCCGTCGCGCCAGGTGACCTCGATCCGCAGCCGGTTGGTGAGCGAGCTGGCGGCGAAGACGCGGAGCGGTTCGGAGCCGGATAAATAATGCCCGCCGCAGATGACTTCCTGCGATTGGCGCACCGGCCCGCCTTCGACGACAATCTTCGCGCCGATGCCTTGCGGGTTGCTTTTCGGACCGGCGAGCCGCACCGCCACGCGCGGCGCGATGCCGTCATTACGGTAAACGCCGGCCTGTTCATTGAGCTTGTTCACCACCACGTCGAGGTCGCCGTCGTGGTCGAGGTCGGCGACCGCCGTGCCTTGCGAAATGCCTTTGTCGTCGAATCCCCACCGGCCCTTCGTCTCCTCGAAGGTCCAGTCGCCGCGGTTGCGAAAGATCAGGCTGGGGGTACTAAAGTCCGGGAACATTTTCAGCAGATTGAGAATGTCCGCCTGGGTGAGCTGGCGCGACGCGCGTTGGGCGTCGATCCGGTTTTGCATGTCCACGTTCTGGAAGTCGCGCATCTGGCCGTTCGGGATGAGCACGTCCTCGAACCCATCGAGGTCCACGTCCAGGAACAGCGGCATCCAGGACCAGTTCGACGCCTCGACGCCGGCGTACTGGGAAATCTCGGCGAAGGTGCCGTCGCCGCGGTTGACGTGGAGTGTGTTGCGCCAGACCTGCGGGCGGTTGTCGAATTCGCCGATCGGCCACTGGAGCGGCTTCTGCGTGCTCACCTGGGTGTGGCGGTCCTTGTGGCCGGTGGCGAGCATGTCCACGATCATGAAATCCACGTTGCCGTCGCGGTCGAGGTCCCCGAAATCCACGCCCATCGAAAACGTGGAGGTCGTGCGGAGCGCGAGCCGGTCGATGGCGCGGAACCGGCCCTTGCCGTCGTTGATCCAGCACCGGTCGGGACTGAACAGGTCGTTGCAGACGTAAATGTCCGGCGCGCCGTCGCCGTTAAGATCGCGAATCTGGACCGACAGGCCCCAGTCTCGCGGCGCGTCCGCCAAAGGCTGGCCGTCGTCCTCGTCGAGGAACGCGCCGCCGGTCCACGACACGGGCGTGAAATGGCCTTTGCCGTCGTTGAGGTAAAGCACGTCCGGCTCGCCCAGCTCCATCACCTCGCCGGTGGGCGCGATCACGAACCGGTTCGTCAAGTCCGGCGCGGTCGCGGACTCGCCGTTGACCGACGCCACGACGGGCCGGCCATTGACGAGGTTGATTTTGAAGGTCGTCCGGGGCTGGTCCATCACCGTCGTGGTCCGGTAGTTCACCACGTACAAATCCAGCGCGCCATCGCCGTTCACGTCCGCCAACGCGAGCGACATGCCGCCGGTCTGGGCGCGCACGCCGGCCTCGTCCGTGATGTCGGTGAAGTGGCCTCGGCCATCGTTGCGGAACACCCGCGGTCCGTGGCCGAGCGTGTTGACGAGCAAGTCGAGATCGCCGTCGCCGTCGGTGTCAGCGAACACCGCGGCCATGCAATCCAATCCGGCGCACGCGACGCCGGCGCTCGCGGTGATGTCCGCGAACTTCCAGCCGCCCAGGTTGCGATAAAGCGCGCAGGCGCTGTCCAGCCCGCAGAAGAACAGGTCGCACCAACCGTCGCCGTCCACGTCGCCCGCGGCCACGCCGCCGCCGCTGAGCAGGTTGCGGTTGAGGATGCTCCGCTCGTTGCTGAGCCGGTTGGTGAAAAGGATGCCCGTGCTGGCGCCGTTCAGCCGCTCGAAGCCGGTCCGACCTTGGTCCAGCACGGGCAACCGCGCCCAGCGATAGCCAGCGGCCGGCTGCCAATCCAGATCCGCGGCGAAGGCGTGGCTGGCGAAAATGAGCGTGCCGCCTAACAGCGAGGCGAGGCGCGCCAGCCAGGGTTGGCG
>JAKCAB010000408.1 GCA_021839785.1 bacterium
CGTCCTGCGGATCATTGTCGCCCCAGACCAGGATGTTCTTTGGCGCGGGCACCAGGCTGTTGAACCGGATTTTCACTGCCTTCTTCTCGGTCCGGCCGTCACCGAAAACGAAGTGGTAGCGCTTCGTCTGCGGCTGCTGGCGGAAGATGTCCAACGCCTGCGAGAGCGAACCGGCGTCGTATAACTCGGCGCGGAACCAACTTGTGAAGTGCGGGGCGTGAACGTTGTACGGCATCTCGCGTGCCGGCGAATCGCCCATTTCTGACAAGGCGATGCCCGCCGCGCTCAGGCCGCAGTTCGCTCCGATAACACCCGCGAACGTCGGCAGAACATGCGGATGGCCTTGGGCCGGCAAGTACACCGCCAGGACGGGAAACTCGTGCGCGCCCGCTTCGAGCGACCAATCCAGGTCGCGCGTCTGGTAGAGGTGGCCGTCCTCCGTCGCCGCGCCCCAGGCCGCGATGCTGCTGCACGAATACGGCATCAGGAGCGGCAGGCAATGCACGTGCTGAAGCGTCCGAATCGGCAGCCCCGAACCCTCCGCTAGCCCCACCAATTCCTGCTCGAAGCGGTCATCGGTGTACGCGGCGCTCGTGGCCCAAACCTGGTCCAGCGCCTCGTCGCTCAACTTGAGTTCCTGCTTGAAGCCTTCCAAGGCCGCCGGGATGTAGCGCTGGATTTCCGGCTGCATCAGCCGCCCGAGGTGCCAGCCCATCTGGTAAGGTGTGCCGCCGACCACAGCCACCGGCACGCGGGCGATGCCGTTGGTGAGCGTGAACCGGTAGCCGGCCCCGCCTACGTCACCACCCGCCGACCGCGCTTCGACGGCTGGGGTCGGCATGACGCCCGAGCCGCCGCCGAAAAACTGTTCTTTGGTCGCATCGGCCAGCGCGCTGACGATGCCAAGCATCGCCACTGCGCCTGCAATCTGCGACACCCGCCGGGCTGCCTGGATTATTTTCATCGCTAGGATGATTGGCAGCTTTCGCCGGTCGAGGCAACCCCGGAGAATCGCCAGTTCACCGTTTCTGGATGTGGATGCTGCCGCCGCTGGTACGGAGTTGAAGCAAAGGCCCGCCGTTGCCGAGTTTGCCCACCAGTTCGTTCCGCTTCACCTCGCCTTGGACCGTCACCGGCAGGTCGCAGGTCACGTGGCCGCCGCTGGTGCGCGCGTCCACGTTTATGTTCGCGCCTTCCGGCAGGCTCACGCGCACGCTGCCGCCCGAAGTCTCCAAGCAGCAATCCGACTCTGGTGAGCGCATGAACCCGGCGCGGATCGAACCGCCGGAGGTCGAGGCTTCCACCGCCGCTGCGACTTCGCCCAACTCGATGCTGCCGCCGGCCGTGCCGACTTTGAGCGCGGCGTGCGCTTGTTTCACACGGATCGAACCACCGGAGGTTTCCAGCGTGGCGGGGGCTCCCGCGTCGTCCACGGAGATGGAACCGCCGGCGGTGTGCGCGTCAATCGCGCCGGTGGCCGAGGCAATGACGATGCTGCCGCCGGCGGTTTTGCAAGTCACCGGGCCGTCGATGGTCCCAAACCTGAGGCTGCCACCCGCCGTGTGGGCCCGAACCTCGCCGCTCAGGTCCGCGATGGCGATCGAGCCGCCGGCGGTTTTCAGGTCCACGTTGAACCGGCGTGGCAGGGTGACCTCGTAACGAACCTGGAAGCCGCGGCCCCACCAACCCCAGCGTTTCCAATCCTTCGTGGACCGGGCGCGCACGGTCACCGTGTCGCCGTCCTGCCGGAACGTCACCTCGTGCGCCTCGAGCACTTCCCTGGCTTTCTTCTCCGAACCGCTGGTGACCTTGCGGTGCATGCGGATGTCGAGCTGGTTGTCGCCACCGGATACGATGTCAATCGAACCGCGGTCGGCGTCGATGACCAGTTTGCCGCCGGGCGCGACTGTGAAGGTCTTGCTCGGATGGTCTTCCACCACAGCGGAACAACCGGCGGTGAGAAGGACCCCCAATAGCAGGCCGGCAAGCGGGAATCTCGGAATGCGTGCGTACATAGTCGATCCAGGGTTTGGCGTAACGGCGCGCTGGCACCGCCAAGCCTTGGCGGATTTACCCGCGAGGCGCCCGGTTGGTTTCAGCCAATTTGGCCCGCTCCGCCGCTTCCAGGGCCTCGGCCTCTTTCCAGCCCACCACGAAGTAGTAAATGAGGTACGCCAGGCCGATCCCGACCGGAATCAGCGCAAACAACGCGGTGTCTTCGTCCTGCCGGTACATGCCTGCCAAGGCCCCGAGGCCGATGAACGACCAGATCAAGCCTTTGAGCAAGTTCCGCCGCGGGCTGTACGGTCGTGCGTCGTCCGCGATGAACGCCTCCGGCAGGGGCGGCACGTCCACCCCCTTGTCGATCGCCGCCATGCGTTCCTGGTGAAAGAGTTCGAACAAGTGTTTGCGCCGCCGGTAACTGGTCCAGCTCGCCACCACGGCGATGCCACACCCGAAGATGATCCCGAAGATCGGCACGAGAAACGGCCAAAACATAGCTTTTCGTGGTTCGTTGTTTCCGCCGCAACTGCGGAGCCAAAAACCCGCCGCAGCGCGGTCATTGTTTCCGACTGCGACCAGGCCAGCCGGGTTTCAGAAAAAAATCGGGGGCGGAG
>JAKCAB010000142.1 GCA_021839785.1 bacterium
GCGCGGTGAGGGTCATCTGCACCTGCACGTCCGCGTCGCCGCCTTCGAGCGGCTTCAAAGCCACGTCATAAACGAGGCCGAGATCGACGATGTTGACCGGGATTTCGGGGTCGAAGCAGGTTTTCAGCGCCGCCCAAACCTTCTCCGCCGTGACGGGGCCAGCCGCGGCGCGGCGCGCCTTTTCGGCCTCCTCGTCGAAAGGTTCGAGGCCGAGCGCGTCCGCGTTCCTGGCGGAGATGCTGAACAGCGCTCCCAGCGCGTGCACCGTGTAGCTCCCGCCCAGGTCTTGCGTGAGGTCCACTGGCGTGCCGGCGGGCAGCAACACCGTATTGCCGGCCGGGATTTGGATGGCTTCGCAGTCGCGGCCGAGTTCGAGGAGGATGCCTTTGCGCATGGCAGGAAGCTATCCCCACGGCACGGCTCCGCAAACGCAGGCGGTGTCGGTCCCGAGCGGGGCCGGTTATTCGTACCGGAGCGACTCGATCGGGTCGAGGTTCGCCGCCTTGACCGCTGGATAGGTTCCGAAGATGACGCCCACGATGGAACAGATGGCCAGCCCGAAGATCACCCAGTCCACCGGGATCACCGGCGGGACTTTAAAGAAGTACGCCGCCGCGTTGCCGCCGGCAATGCCCAGCAGCACGCCGATCACGCCGCCAACCTCGCAGAGCACGATCGCCTCCATGATGAATTGCGTCATGATGTTGCGCTTCTTGGCGCCCACGGCCCGGCGAATCCCGATCTCGCGGGTGCGCTCGGTCACCGAGACCAGCATGATGTTCATGATGCCAATGCCGGCCGCCAGCAACGCGATCGAGCTGATCACCGCCACCCCGACGCGCACGGTGAAGGTGAAACTGCTGAACTGGGCGATCAACGAGTCGTTGGAGAAAATCTCGAAGTCGTCCTCGTCGCCGGGCGGCACCTTGCGGATGGCCCGCAAAATTCCCCGCACCTGCTCCACCGTGTCGTCATAGAGCGCCTGGCTTTGCGCCTGGACCAGGATGGAAAGGCTGCGCCAATGCCAACCGTAGCGGTTCAACCCCGTCGTGATCGGGATCACGGCGAAGTTGTCCTGCTCGCCGCCCAGCGAACTGCCCTTGGCTTCCAGCACGCCGACGACGGCGTAGTTGATGCCGTCCAGCTTCACGCGGTCGCCCACGGCCGAGCCGAACGGAAAGAGCGTCTTGGCGAGGTTGGCGGCCAGGACGCACACCGCGCGGGCGCTCTCGACGTCGCTTTCGGTCAACGCGCGGCCCTCGGCCACGACCCAGTTCCGGGTTGGAAACGAGCCGGGCGTGCCGCCGATCATGGTCGCGTTCGGCGGCGTTTTCTCGAAGCGCGAACTTACTTCGCCGCCCCAAAAAAACGACTCCAGGCCCACGTGCTTGGCGAGCGTGGCCCGTTCCGCCACCTGTCTGCCTTGGGCGAGCGTGATGTTCTTCCGCCGCCAGAATTTCTCGAAGCCTTCCGGTCCGCCGAAATAGACGGCCGGCCACTTGCGCACCTGGAAGGTCTGGCTGCCGAGCTGGCTCAATTCGTTCTCGATGTTGTTCTGGAGCACGCGGGTGGCGGTCATCACCACGATGATCGAGAACACGCCGATGAGCACGCCGAGGAGCGTGAGCGCGGAGCGCAGCTTGTGCGCCGTGAGCGCCCCCATCGCCATGACAAAGCTTTCCTTCAGCTCGGCCCACAAGAAGACCAGGCCGAAGCGGCGTCGCGATTGAGCGGCGGGTGTCATTGGGCCACTTACTCCTGACGCAAAGCATCCACCGGGTTCATCCGCGCCGCCCGCCAGGCGGGGAAGAAACCGGCCACCACGCCGGTGGCCAGCGAGACCAGGATGGCGATGCCGACGATCATCGGGGACAGGGTGGCGGGCATGAATTTCCCGAGCAGCAAAGTCCCCGGCCACGCGATCGCCAGGCCGACCAGCCCGCCGAACAGGCAGATGGCCGCGGCTTCGATGAGGAATTGCGTCAGGATCGCGCGGCGCTTGGCGCCGATCGCCTTGCGGACGCCGATTTCCCGCGTTCGCTCGGCTACCGAAACGAACATGATGTTCATGATGCCGATGCCGCCAACAAACAAGGAAAGCCCGGTGATGAACAAACCGGCCGTGGCGATCATGCCGATGACGCGGTCGAAGGTCTTGATGAACTGGTCCTGCTGGTTGATGGCGAAGTCGTCCTCCTCGCCGGGGGCGACGTGCCGGATTTTCCGCATCAGCCCGCGCACCTCCTCGCGCGTGTCTTCGAGCACGTCCATGTCGCGCGCCTTCACCTGGATCGTGTAATCGGGGAAGGGCATGAACAACGAGGTGAACTGTCGCACCGGGATGATCACCTGGTTGTCCAAGTTGAAGGCGCCCAGGAAGTCGCCGAGCGGTTCGAGCACGCCAATGACCTCGAAGGGGAAGCCGCCAATGTACACGCGGTGCCCGATCGGTCGTTCTAGGTTGAACAAGTTCGTGGCCGTGACGGCGCCGAGCACGCACACCGGCCGGCCGCCGGCCGATTCGTTGGCACTCAGGAACCGGCCGTCGGCGATGCCGATGCCGCCCGTGATGAGGAATTGATCGGTCGTGCCGACCACGTGCACGCTGCCCCAGTT
>JAKCAB010000696.1 GCA_021839785.1 bacterium
CACGTACCTGGCGATTCAGTGACGCCGTCCCACCCCGTGCGCTCATAATGTCCACCGCCGCCGCATTTCCACCCCGCCACCCCGCCTGGCGCCGTCCGGCGGTCCGGTGGTGAGCCGTGCCGACCGCCTCCCGCCGATGCCCACCGCCGATCCAACCGAGGCCGACTTGCTGAAGTCGTTGGGGCGGTTGGTCCGCGGATTGTCCACGCTCTTCTGGGGCCTGCCGATCGCGCTGGTGGTTTGCGTGCAGACCGCCCGCACCAGCATTTTGGGGGCGTTCGGCTTGTTCCCGCCCGTGCTGGCGAATGCCGCCTTGCTGTATGGTCTGGTGCTCGTCGGTGGCTTCCGACCGCAGGAGCGCGTGTGGATCCATGCCCTGGACCGCGCGAAGCTGCTGGCCGTCGTAAACATCGGGCTCTCCCCGTTCCTGTATTGGTGGAAGCTCCTGCCCAGCGTGCTCCACTATCAACTCGCGGTGGCGGTGATGGCACTGACCGGCCTGTTCTTCCTGTTCACCCTGAACCTCGCCCTTCAGCGCCTGGCGGCCATGCTCCCCGACGAGACGCTTCGCCTCGAGGCGCGCCTGTTCACGAACCTGAACCTCGGCTTGCTCGGCACCACGCTGGTGCTCACCGCCGCGGGTTTGGGGATTCTGCAGATACCCAAACCGCCGCCCTGGCTGGTGTTCATGGCCAGCTTGGCCGTTCACTTTGGCCTCGGCTTCCTCCTGATCCTCGTGCTGTTGCCGGTGGCGCTGACCATGTCGCTGATCTGGAAGATCAAGGAGGTCATCTTCGCGAGCGTCTTCGGCCCGCACCGGTAACGTTCGCCAACCCCAGAGTCCGACCGCCCCGTGCTGAGACTACCGCCGGCAGTAAAACTCCCAAGCCCGGCGGCCTTGACGTCTGCCTGGAAATCCGGGCTGGAAAACTGAGTTGCAGTGCGGCGCGGCCTCCCGCCACACTCGCGCCCATGCTTGCCCGGGTTTGCTCCGCCGCGGTCAACGGCATCGAGGCCTATCCCGTGGAGGTCGAGGTCAACGCCGGCTGGGGCGACACAGTCGTGGTGATCGTTGGCCTGCCGGACGCCGCGGTGAAGGAGTCGCGCGACCGCGTCAGCACCGCGCTCACCAACTCGGGGTTCAAGTTCCCGATGGGCCGCACCACCATCAACCTCGCCCCCGCCGACGTGCGCAAGGAAGGCCCCAGTTTCGACCTGCCCATCGCCGTGGGCATGCTCGCCGCGAGCGAGCAGATGAACGGCGATCAGCTCGATAGTTTCCTCATCGTCGGCGAACTGGCGCTGACCGGCGCGGTGCGCCCCGTGAAAGGCGTGCTGCCGCTGGCGTTGCGGGCGCGCGCGGAGGGCAAGACCGGCGTGCTCGTGCCGCCGGAGAACGCGGCCGAGGCGGCCGTCGTGGCCGGGTTGAACGTCATCCCCGTGGCGAACCTGCGCGAGGCGGTGAGCTTCCTCGAAGGGGAAACCACGATCGCGCCCACGCGGGTGGACGTGGCGGCGCTGTTCGAGGTGCCGGCCGACGACGAACTGGATTTCGCGGACGTGAAAGGCCAGGAGTCGGTCAAACGCGCGCTCGAGATCGCCGCCGCCGGCGGCCACAACGCGCTCTTGATCGGGCCGCCCGGCACGGGCAAGTCGATGCTCGCCAAACGGCTGCCCACCATCCTGCCGCCGCTCACGCTCGAAGAAGCGCTCGAAACCACCAAGATCCACAGCATCGTCGGCCTGCTCAAACCGGGCCAGGCGCTGGTCACGCGCCGGCCGTTTCGCGCGCCGCACCACACGGCCAGCGATGCCGGCCTGCTGGGCGGCAACATCAACCCGACGCCCGGCGAAATTTCGCTGGCCCACCACGGCGTCTTGTTCCTCGATGAACTGCCGGAGTTCAAGCGCAGCGTGCTCGAAACGATGCGCCAGCCGCTGGAAGATGGCCACGTGACCATCTCGCGCGCCGCCGGCACAATGACCTTCCCGTCGCAATTCATGCTGGTAGCCGCGATGAATCCGACGCCGGACGGGAAAATGCCCGGCGAATCCCGCTGCTCCCCGCGCGAAATCCAGAGTTACCTGGGGCGCATCTCCGGGCCGCTGCTGGACCGGATCGACCTGCACGTCGAGGTGCCGCCGGTGAAGTTTCGCGAGATCACCGCGGAGCGGACCGGCGAACCCTCGGCCCAAATTCGCGCGCGGGTCGTCGCTGCGCGGCGCCGGCAACACGAACGATTTCGCGCGCGCTCGCGCGTGACCTGCAACGCCCGCATGGGCACGCGTGAATTGAAAACCTTCTGCACTCTGGACGAGCCGACCCTGGAGATGCTCAAGGCGGCAATGACCGAGCTGAGTCTGACCGCCCGCGCGTACGACCGCATCCTCAAGGTTTCGCGCACGATCGCCGACCTCGCGGGCAGCGAGCGGATCGCGGCCGACCACGTCGGCGAGGCCATCCAACTCCGTTCGCTCGACCGGCAGATTTGGGGCTAGAGTGTTTCCATCAATCATGTAGCGTATCCGGCGTGTAAAAAGAACCCCTGGCAGTCGGTCGGGGTCACGGTGGCGAAGGCGGCGCCGGCGGCCTTGAACAGTTGGCAGGCAG
>JAKCAB010000049.1 GCA_021839785.1 bacterium
GGTGCGGTTTAGCAACGCCTGGGAACTACCTGGTACGCCGGCCGGGAACCTCTTCGTCGGCTGCTGAACGCGGCACCTAAAGATGGAAGCGCGAGTTGGCAAGTTGCGGGACCATTCAGAGGGGCGCCCGCACCGAAAAGCAAACTCGTAGTTGGCTCGCGTGCCAGGCCTCGTCGCCAACGGCTGGGCGAGTGGGCCTTGTTTGGGAAGTTCACACCCGGCGAAACGCGCGTTTCGGTCTGGCCTCCGCGCTGGGCAACGGTTAACAATCGCCCCCACACATGAAGACATCCTGGCTTTCTCTCCTCTGTCTGGCCGCGCTGACTGTGCAGGCCGCCAGCACCGTCCGCCCGGTTCAACTTCGTTGCGAGTACCTCGATAATCCGCTCGGCATCGATGCCGCCCGGCCGCGCTTGAGCTGGATTCTCGAACCGCGCAACCCGCAAACCCGCGGCGCACGTCAAACGGCCAGCGAAGTGATTGTGGCGAGCACCGCCGCGCGGCTCGCCGCGGACCAGGGCGATCTTTGGGCCAGCGGCAAGGTGGCGGGCGACCAGTCGATCCAGGTCCACTACGAAGGTGCCCGGCTTACCTCGGGGCAGGATTGTTTCTGGAAAGTGCGCGTCTGGGACGAAGCGGGCGTGGCGAGCGATTGGAGCCGGCCGGCGCATTGGAGCGTGGGCTTGCTCGAACCGGCGGACTGGCACGGCGTCTGGATCGGCAAGGATGAAACGGAGCAGGCCTCGTTTCTGAGCGACGCGTCCTGGATTTGGTTTCCCGAAGGCGAACCTGCATCGTCCGCGCCGGTCGGTGTGCGCTATTTCCGGCGGCATTTCGACATCCCCGAGAAAACCAAGGTCAGCGCCGCGCGGCTGCTGGTGGCCGGCGACAACGAGTTCACCGTGTTCGTGAACGGTCATCGGCTCGGCACGGGCAGCACGTTCAAAGCGGCTTCCGAGTACGACGTGGCCGCGCTGCTCGTCACGGGCGAGAATGTTTTGGCGGTGTCGGTCAACAACGCGGGCGAGAGCCCGAATCCGGCCGGATTGCTCGCCCGGTTGGAGGCCACGCTCAATCCCGGCGGCCATTTCCTCATCGCCACGGACCAGGATTGGAAGGCGTCGCGGATCGCGGTCGAGGGCTGGACGGACCGTGGCTTCAACCAAGCTGGATGGTCCTACGCCAGGGTGCTCGGCCGGGCGGGCATGGCGCCTTGGGGCCAGGTGGCCGGTCCAGAAGAACGGCGCCTGGCGGCCCGCCAGTTGCGAAAGGAATTCGCGGTCGAAAAGAAGGTGCGCCGGGCGATGGTCTATTTCAGCGGCCTCGGCTTGTCGGAGCTTTACCTGAACGGCAAGAAAGTCGGTGACGAGGTGTTGTCGCCGGGCCTCACCGAGTATCCGAAGCGCGTGTTCTACGTCACGCACGACGTCACCGAACTGCTCAAGCGCGGGGCGAACTGCGTCGGCACCTGGCTCGGCAACGGCCGTTATTATGCGCCGCGCAGCACCGTGCCCACCGGCACGCGCACCTACGGCTATCCGAAGCTGCTGCTCGAATTGCGGATCGAATACACCGACGGCTCGACGGCGGCAGTCGTCAGCGACGGCACTTGGAAGCTCACGACGGACGGCCCGATTCGCGCGAACAACGAGTACGACGGCGAGGAGTACGACGCGCGCAAGGAGATGCCCGGCTGGGCGCAGGCTGGGTTCAAAGACGAGGGTTGGGAGTCCGTGCAAACCGTCGCCGCGCCGGGCGGCAAACTGGTGGCCCAGATGATCCGCCCCATCCGTGTCGTCCAGACGATCAAGCCGGTGTCGTTCAAGGAACTCAGCCCCGGGGTGTGGATTTACGACCTCGGCCAGAACATGGTCGGCTGGTGCCGGCTCAAGGTCCGCGGCAAGGCCGGCACGGTGGTGACGCTGCGCCACGCCGAGTTGCTCAAGCCCGACGGCTCGCTTTACCTGGACAACATCCGCAGCGCCAAGGTCACGGACCTGTACACGTTGAAGGGCAAAGGCACCGAGGGGTACGAACCGCGCTTCACCTACCACGGTTTTCGCTTCGTGGAACTGCGCGGCTTTCCTGGCAAGCCGGACCTCGAAACGCTCGAAGGCCGCGTCGTTCACGACGACCTCGAATCCGCCGGCGAGTGGTCCTGCTCGAACCCGCTGCTGAACCAGCTTTACCGGAACATTTGGTGGGGCGTCAGTGGAAACTACCGCAGCATCTCCACCGATTGCCCGCAACGGGACGAGCGCCAGGGCTGGTTGGGCGACCGCTCCGAGGAATCCAAGGGCGAGACCTTCCTGTTCGACACCGCGGCACTTTACGCGAAGTGGGTCCAGGACATGGCCGACGCGCAAAAAGACAACGGCAGCGTGCCCGACGTTTGCCCTTCCTATTGGCCGATCTACTCGGACAACGTCACCTGGCCGAGCAGCACCGTGATCATCCCCGGCCACCTCTACACCCAGTTCGCGGACGCCGACCTCATCGCGAGCCATTATCCGAGCATGAAGCTGTGGGTGGACCACATGGCCACCTTCATCAAGGACGACCTCATGCCGCGCGACACTTACGGCGACTGGTGCGTGCCGCCGGAAGACC
>JAKCAB010000111.1 GCA_021839785.1 bacterium
CGCCGCGCCGCCGCTCATAGCGTCGTTGTTCCTGCACGGTGGGTTCTTTCTTCGTCTTTGTCTTGGCCATGCGCCAATATTTTAACTGCCGGTTACCTTAATGCACGTACTTTCGCAACAATTGATATTTCGACTGGTTTCGCCAGCGTGAATCGCGGTAAAGCCGCCCGGTTTCGCCGAGCCGCGGGCCGGGGTTCCGCACCGAAACCCGGAAAAACGAAGGAATTTTGCGGATTTTTACCTTGCACCCGCGGGGGAGGTTGTTAAAAGGGCCGCGAAGTCCGTTGACTCACAACTCAGAATAACATCGCAAGAACCTATGGGAAAACCTCTCTCGAAGTCGCAGACCGCAGCCACGCTTGCCGAAAAAGTGGAGATCTCCAAGAAGCAGGCCGTGCTGGTTCTCGATACCCTGGCCGAAATGGCCTATAAGAATGCGAAGAACAGCTTTACGTTCCCGGGCGTCGGCAAGCTGGTGCTCGTGAACCGCAAGGCGCGCATGGGCCGCAACCCCAAGACCGGCGAGTCCATCAAGATTCCGGCCAAGAAGGTCGTGAAATTCCGCGTCGCGAAAGCCGCGAAGGACGCCATCCTTGGCGCCTGACCGAAGCCCCTTTCTCGCGGAGGCACTCTGGCCTGGTCAGAGTGCCTTTTCTTTTCCCAGGATCTCGCGGTGACAGCGCCAACGCGACAGCGCCTGAAGATCGGTGTGGTGGGGTGCGGTGCCGTCGGCAGTTTCTACGGCGCCCGCCTGGCCCGCACCGGCGCGGAAATGCATTTTCTCCTGCGCTCGGATTACGACGCGGTGCGCGCTCACGGCGTCCGCATCCAGAGCGTGGAGGGCGACTTCACCGTGCGGCCGCACGCCGTGCGCCGGCCGGAGGAGATCGGCGTCTGCGACGTGGTGCTCATTGGCCTCAAGACCACGGCCAACGACCAGTTCGGCGCCTTGTTGCCGCCATTGGTCGGGCCAGACACGAGGGTGCTCACGCTCCAAAACGGACTCGGCAATGAAGACCGGTTGGCCGCGTTGTTCGGTCCGGAACGAATCTTCGGCGGGCTGTGCTTCATCTGCCTCAACCGGATTGAGCCGGGTGTCATCCGGCACCTCGCGCACGGCGCGGTCGTGCTGGGCGAATATCGCCGGCCGCCCACTGCGCGCGTGCAATCGCTGGCCGCGCTGTTCGCCGAGGCGGGCTTGCCTTGCCAGGTCGCCGACGATCTCGAACGCGCCCACTGGGAAAAGCTGGTTTGGAACGTACCCTTCAACGGCCTGGGGGTTGCCGGGCTGGTCGGGTTCGAGAACTGCGTCGCGGGGCGCGTGCCGGCGAGCCTGACGCGGACCCGCACGCTGGCCACCGACGAACTGCTGGCCGACCCGCGTTGGGCCGGGCTGGTGCGCGAGTTGATGTGCGAAGTGATCCAGGCCGGCCGGGCGCTGGGTTATCTGCTGGCGGATTCGCTGGTCGAGGAAAACCTCGAACGAACACGCTGCATGGGGCCTTACCAGGCATCCACGCTGCTCGACTTCGAGCGCGGGCAGGCATTGGAAGTGGAAAGCCTGTTCCGCGAACCGCGCCGCCAGGCCCACGCCGCCGGCGTGGCGACGCCAAGACTGGATGCGCTGTGCGCGGTTCTCGGACAACTGGAGGCTGCCCAAGCGGCGCGGCGCAATCCTTCGTCGCGGTCAGGACCGGCACGAGGCTGAGCCACCGTCAACCCACGGTGCCAGTCGAGGCCAATAGTGGTACCGGCTGCTCGGCGGAGGAACGAACGCGACGCACCGACAAAGCGCATGACTGCGACGCCAAAGCCCGCGCCAAACCAGCGACGCGGATGGTCGTTTACGGATACATGACAATGATGATTGACATAGTAATGTATGACGCTAAGCTACCTGACCGAGCGGCGCAAAAACAGAGACGCAGCGCACGATGAACGATACCACCTTGACGCGACACCAAAGCGGCTTCGGTCGCTTCGCCGCCCACCTTGGGCGAGCGCGGCGGGCCTTGGCGTTCCAAGGTTCGGGCCGGGTGCGACGACTGCTCTTGACCGTGATCGTTGCTTTGCTCTCGGTGGGAACGCACGCCGCCGAGGTCGCGCTGTTGAACGTCTCGTACGACCCGACCCGCGAGTTCTACGAGGAGTTCAACGCCGCTTTCGCCAGGCATTGGCAGGCCCAGACCGGTGACACGGTGGCGGTCAAGCAATCGCACGCCGGCTCCGGCAAGCAGGCGCGCTCGGTCATCGACGGTCTGCCGGCGGACGTGGTGACGCTCGCGCTGGCTTACGACATCGACGCCATCGCCACGATGGGGCACCTGTTGCCGGCGGACTGGCAGAAACGGTTGCCGGACAATAGCGCGCCCTACACGAGCACGATCGTTTTCCTGGTCCGCCAGGGAAACCCGAAAGGCATCAAAGACTGGGACGATCTCGTGAAGCCGGGTGTGGCGGTCGTGACGCCGAATCCCAAGACCTCCGGCGGCGCCCGGTGGAATTACCTGGCGGCCTGGGCGTACGCGGCCCAGAAGGCTGGTGGCGACGAGACCAAGGCGCGCGATTTTGTGACCCGCCTCTTCGCGAACGTGCCGGTGTTGGACAC
>JAKCAB010000009.1 GCA_021839785.1 bacterium
GATTCGGAAAGCGGCTGGGGCTCATGCCCGCCGGCGGGCGGACCGCGCTCGCCGCCTGCTCGGGAAACGGAATGTTGAACGGCCCGTATTCGCTGCCGAGGAAGCCCGCCGTGGTAAAGGCCTTCAACTCCTCGCCTTCGCCCACGTCGAACCGCTGGCCGATGTTGATGAATGCCGGCACCACCGGATTGTGCGGACCGCGCGTACGCGCGATGACCGCGCCAAGGTGCGGGCAGGCCACGGTTTGCGGCGGCGGGTAGCCGGTGTGCCACTGGAACTGGTGTCGGGAATGCAGAATGAAGCCCAAATCGCCGGCCGTGTACGTGCGGATCAGCGTTCCGCGGTCCATGATCCGCGCCATCCGCTCCAGGCCTTGCGAGAACTTGATCCCGTCCACCGCGGTGTCGATTGACGGAAAGGTGCTCAGGACGGACTTGGCTTCGATACCTTTCTCGAACGGCGTGTAGCGCTTGGGATCGAAGGTTTCCGTGTGCGCCATGCCACCGCCCATCCACAGGACGATCAGCGTGTCGGCCGACGCCTTGGGCTGGGTGGCCGTGTCCGCCAGCACCGCGCGGGGCGCGCCCGCGGCCAGGGCGCCCAGGGTCGCAGCCGAGGCGGTCTTGAGAAAGTCACGGCGGTTCAGAGCTCCGGAGTACATGGGCTGGACATTAGCACTGCTTCGTCCGTTGAAAAGGCAGAAAAAAGATGCCCCCGGCCCGGCCCCGCGAAACGCGGTTGAACCGGCCCGGCAATGAACTACGATGCCGCGGCGTCGGTCGGACGGCGCGCCGCATGGAAGTACTGGCCACCTATTTACCGCAGGATCGCTGCCAGGCGCTCGCGCGCCATGCCGCGCTGCCGGACCGTTCGGCGGGGGCCGCCCTGTTCGCGGACATTTCCGGTTTCACGCCGCTGGTGGAAACGCTCGCCCAGACGCTCGGCCCGCGCCGCGGCGCCGAGGAACTCACCGTCCATCTCAACGCGGTTTACGACGCGCTGATCCGCGAAGTGGAAGTCTGGGGTGGGAGCGTGATCGCCTTCGCCGGCGACGCCATCACCTGCTGGTTCGACGCCGATTCCGGCCTGCGGGCTACGGCCTCGGCATTGGCCATGCAAAACGCGATGGCCCGCTTTGCTACGATCCGCGTGGTCGGCGGGCGCGAAATCAGCCTGGCGGTGAAAATCTCGGTCGTGACCGGACCGGCGCGGCGTTTCGTCGCCGGCGATCCAACGATCCGCCTGCTCGACGTCCTGGCCGGTCAAACGCTGGCGCGCCTGGCCGCGGCCGCGGCCGCCACCAAACGCGGCGAAGTGATTGTGGACGAGCCAACCGTCCAGTCGCTGGCCAAGTGGGTGTGCGTGGAGGAATGGCGGGCCGCGAGTGGTCAGGCAAGTCGCTTCGCGGTCGTCGATCGGCTCACCCGGCCTTTGGACACCCAGGCGCCCGTCCGTGCCGACTCGCCTGCCGAGGAACTGACCCGCCCCTGGCTGATCCCGGACGTGTACGCGCGACTGCGGGCCGGCCTGGGCGAATTCTTGACCGAGTTGCGGCCGGCGGTGGCGCTTTTTCTCAAGTTCGAGGGCATCGACTACGACCACGACGATGCCGCCGGCGACAAGCTAAACGCGTTTGTTTGCTGGATTCAGCGCTTGCTCCAGCCTTACGAGGGTTTTCTGCTCGACCTCAACGTCGGCGACAAAGGCAGCTACCTTTACTGCGCGTTCGGAGCCCCCATCGCCCACGAAGACGACACCCGCCGGGCGTTGAGCGTCGCCGCGAAACTACGTGGTGCCCCCACGGAATTTGCTTTTTTGCGCTCCGTGCAAATCGGCATCAGCCGTGGAACCATGCGCACCGGCGCCTACGGTGGCAACACGCGCCGCACTTACGGCGTCCTCGGCGACGATGTGAATCTGGCGGCTCGGCTCATGGAAAAGGCCGCCACAGGCGAAGTGTTGGTTAGCGGCCGGATTCACGCGGACTGCCAAGACGACTTCAGTTGGCGATCCTTGCCCGCTTTGCAGGCCAAGGGCAAGTCGGTGCCCGTGTCAGTGTTTGCCTTGGGCGAAACTGCACCCCGCCGATCCGCACCGAAGTCCGGCGTGGGCCGCGCGTCGCCGATGGTTGGGCGCACCGCGGAGCGGCAGTTGATTGAGGCCAAGGTCAAGCTCGCCGTGACGGGCCACGGCCAAATCGTGGGCTTCACCGGCGAGGCTGGCATGGGCAAATCGCGGCTCCTGGCCGAAGCCGTGCGCTGGGCTCAAGACCGGGGAATGCTCGTGTTTTCCGGCGAATGCCAATCGTTTGGCACCAACACCAGCTACCTCGTCTGGTGGGACATCTGGAGGAAATTCTTTCGGATCGACGACCAGGAAGCGCTGCCGCGACAACTCGCCAAACTGGAAGCCGAGCTGTCCGCGCACAGTCCCGAACTGCGGCCGCGCCTGCCGTTGCTGGGGGCCGCGCTGAACCTGCCCTTGCCCGAAAACGACCTCACGCGGCACTTCGACAGCAAGCTGCGCAAGGCGTCGCTCGAAGCGTTGCTGGTCGAGTGCGTCCAACGGCGCGCGGCCCGGACGCCACTGGTTTTCGTGCTGGAA
>JAKCAB010000653.1 GCA_021839785.1 bacterium
GGTCCGGCATCGTCCGTTGCCGCCAGGACCTTGAAATCGAGCAACGCCTCTTCGAGCCGGAACGGCAGGTCGCGGCTGACCTGGAAATGCACCATCGCCGCGACTTCGGCCGGGCGTTGCGCCGGCGGGAGCTCGAGGTTGCGCAACATCACCTGGGCTCGCGGGACGCCCATGACCACCGGACCGGGCGAGACGCGCAGCCGGCTCAAGGCCGCGGCCACCGCCGCGCCCAGCACCGCCGGGTCTTCCGGGTTGGCCCCCGGCGCCAACTCCAACGCCGCAGTCGCGTGACGGACCACGCGGGCCTGCCCGCCACGAATCGCGGCCTGGACCACCTGCAGCCAGCCGCCCTCGAGGTCCAGCGCGGTGACGCTGGTGCGACGTTTGCGCTGCGCGCGCCCGTCGGCTTCGCGCCGGCGGGCGGTGCTTGGGCAGGAGTTGGATGAGGTTTGGGGCCATGTTCGCAGTCCTCAACGTCCGCCAGTGCCCGGCAACATCGCGGTCATCGACGAACCCGCGTCACCGCTCTGCAAAACCTCCAGCGGCACCGGAAAGCCGAAGCGGGTCAGGTCGTGAACCGCCAGGATGCGCGCCGGCTTGGCCGCGACATCCACCATGACGCTCAACACGCGGCAGCGCCCCGACGGCACGGCGTAGCCGACGCAGCGAAAGCTGAATTGCCGGCTGCGCGTGGTGAGCAATGGCGCCAGTTTCTTGAACTCCTCCGCGCTCACCAGCCCCCGCCGGTACAGCCAGGCCGGCGTCCGGGCTTCGTCGGCACTGAGCCCCTGCCGGCTCGCGATGATGCTGTCGGCCAGCGCTTCGCCGATGGCTGGAATCGCGGCGAGCACCTCGCGCGACGCCGTGTTCACGTTGAGCAAGCCGGGGAGTTGCGTCGCGTTCGTCGTGGTGCAGCGGTCGAGCAACGTCGCCAGGTTTTCGCGGTCGATGCCGGAGCGGAGATGCACGGGCTTGCCCGACTTGTCCTTGAAGTCGCCTTCGGCTTCGAGCAAGTCCGCCGGTTGCGCGAGCGTCTGGCCAGCGCGCTTCATCGCGTCGAGGTAGTCGCGCGTGACCTGGGGCAGGCCGGATTGCGTGAGGTCGGCCGAGGCCTGGGCGAGATTGACGCGCGGCTTGCCGTCGGAATCCACGTTCAAGTCGTAGCTGGCAAGCGTGAGGTCGGCCTGCAAACCCACGTCCAACTGGCCGTTGCCGTCGTCTGGCGGCCATTGGGCGTCGCCGTCATTTTCATTCGGATCGAGCCGGAGATTCAGGTTCGCGTCTTCGCCGTACAACAACTGCGGGTCGAGCCCGGCGAGGGCGAACAATTCTTCGAGCGAACCGGCCGGACCGGCGGGGCGCACCGGCGCCGCGGTTGTCGCTGTCGTGGCCGGTGAAGTCAGCGCGTCGGCCACGGGGTCGTTGGTGCCGCCGCGCCTGGTGTCAGCGGAGGTGGAATCAAGGTTGTCCACGCCATTGGTGGACGCGGCACCCGCCGACGCGTCCGAGCCGGGCAACAAGGCCTGCACCAATTCGGCGTTGAGATGCGGCAGGTTCGCGAGCCAGGCCGGGTCGGCGTGGTAAACGTTCAGCTTGGCCGATTCGTCGGTGAGTCCGTAGCGGATTTCGGCCGTGAACGAATCCGAAGCGGAATAGACGGTGAAAAACCACTGATCGTCGCCGTCCTGGCCGACGAACTGATTTTGAAAGGCGGCCGCGTTGTCCTGCCAGGCCGGCTCGCCACGCACCGAGGCTTGCGCAATGGCCATCGCGCGGTTGACCCCGCTCATGGCCGCGTTCCAAGCCTGCTCTTGCTGCGTGCCGGCCGTCTGCGCGGTGACGTCGGCCTTGAGGGCGAACAGCAGGCTGACGGCGAGCATCGAACTCAACATCACCACCACCAGCACCGTGAGCAGCACGAAGGCGCGCGCGCGAAGGCGGCAGCGAGGATTTCGGAGCGCGTTCATGGAAGCGCCTCCTCCGCGGGGGAACCGCCTGCGCTGGCATCGCCGGTTTCGGACGACGCGCTGTTCGCCTTGGCGACCTCGTTCAATGCGGCCGGAAGCGCGATCACGCGCCGAAACACCTCGCTTGGCAACGCGTCCGGCGGGGCGTCCGGCGGCAACGGTTCGGTGGCAAGGCTGATCTCGACGCCGCGCGGCAGACCGCTCGCGGTCCACGAATCGAGCCAAGCCGTCCCGTCCCAGTAACGCAGCCGCAGGAAGCGCAGTTCGCCGATGAGCAGGCTGGTTTCATCGGTGCCGATCGCGGTGACCGAGTCCTGGTTCGTGGCCTCGCCGGCAAGGTCGGTATTGGTGGCGCTGGAAAAGAAGTCAGCGTTCGTGCCGGTCAGCAGATCTGGCGGCAGCGAAGTATCGGAGTTGGTGGCATTGTCATCCGCCCGATCCGTGTCGTCGGCAGTCGCTGCGGGTGCCGCTGGGGCGGGCGGTTCTTCGATGCGCTCGACGCCGCTGACGCTGCCGCTCTGGTCGGTGGCGTGGCCGACGTAGCGGATGCGCCGGACCGGGAACCGGTTCACGACGCCGATGGTGTTCGTGCCGGCCACCCAGGCGGAAGGCGAGGCAAAGTAGCA
>JAKCAB010000427.1 GCA_021839785.1 bacterium
CGCGGTTTCGCGGTTGGCGGACAGGAGATCGTGGCGGCTGATCTCCGCGAGACGGAACTTGCGGGCGCCGGCCATGAACTGTTGCAGACCGGCCTTGAGCTTGTCCGCGTAACAATAAAGCGCCACCGCCCCCATCGGCACGCGCTTCAGCTCGTCTTTGCCGATCTTCTTGGCGACTTCTTCCCAGCAGGCGAAGATTTCCTCCGCTTTTTCGCCGTAGCATTTCACGTTGCCGGGAAGGCTGTCCCAATGTCCGTTCACCGCCGCCTTGCGCTCCGGCCGCAGCACGCCCTCGATGTTGCTGCCCAGGAATCCCGGAATCATCGGCGCCCGGCCCATGCAAACCAGTTTCACGAACGGCGCGCCCAAGGCCAGCGCCTTGAAAATGTGGTCTTCGCGGGCGAGGCCGCCGGCAAAGGACAGGTCGGGCACGCGCCGCCCGCGCGCCTTGAGCAGCGCCGCGTATTCGTAGGCCTTGGCGTGCAATGGCAGCGAGGGCACGCCCCAGCTTTCCATCATGTTCCAAGGACTCATGCCGGTGCCGCCGCCCGAGCCGTCGATGGTGAGCAGATCGAGGTTCGCGTCCGCGGCGTACCGCAGGGCCATCGCCAGCGCCTCCATGCCGTAGCTGCCGGTCTTGAGCGAAATGCGTTTGTACCCCAGCTTGCGCAGGCCGGCGATGGCTTTCATGAACGCCTCGCGGACGCGCGCTTCGGTGTGGAGGTTCGTGGCGCCCAGCCGGCTGTGCCGGGCGAAGCTGCGGATGGCGCCTTCCGCAAAGGCCGCCTCGGCGGCGGGATCGTACGGATCGGGATCCAGAATGTAGCCGCGGTCGCGCAGGAACCGGGCGTACTCGAGCGAGTCCACCTGAATTTCGCCACCGATGTTTTTCGCGCCCTGGCCCCATTTCAGTTCGAGGATCACCTGGTCGCCGTACTTGCCAATCAGGTATTCGGCCACGCCGTTGCGGGTGTCCTCGACGTTCATCTGGACGATGATCGCGCCGTAAGCGTCGTGATAACGCAGGAAGGTTTCGATCCGCCGGTCCAGTTCCGGCGAGGAGGTGATGCGCCCGTTCGCGAAGGTGGATTGCCGGTCCACGCCCACCACGTTTTCCCCGATCACGATGGGAAAACCGCACAGGGCCGCGCCGACCGCGAAGGCGTCCCAGTACTTGGCGGCCACGAACGTGGACCCCAGCGCGCCGGTCATGATCGGGACGCGGCATTTGGTCTGTACGTCGGCGCCGAAGGCGGTTTCCACGTTCACTTTCGGAAACACACAGTCTTCCGCCGAATCGGTGCTGCCGTTGGTCATGCCGCGAGCGCCGTAGGCGTAACCGTTGATGCGCAGGCTGTGGTAACCCACGCCCACCGCGGTCACGGCCCCGGCGCCCGCCGTTACGGCGCCGAAGTCGCGCGGGTAAAGCACCTCCCGCCCGCGCAAGGACGAGAGCCAGGTCTCGCACTTGCCTTTGCAGTCGGACTGGCAAAGGGTGCAGAGGCCGGATTCGCAGGGGTTGCCGCGGTTGGCGGAGCCAAGGGCATCGTTCGTTTTGGGCCAGGCGATCATAGTCGTATTCCTCATTTCACGCCCGCGGGTTGGCAAGCCGACCTTCGCGCGGCGCGGTCTTTCGATGGAACGAGTAAGCAAAGTCGCCCCGCTTGAACATGACCAAAATCAAAAAGCCCCGGCGCGGGCCGGGGCTTCGATTTGGCGAAATGAAGACGCAAGCGCCTTAAGGCTTCATCTGCGGAGACACCGGCGTGAACGCCTTCAGGGTGTAGCCGGCGTTCGACGCCTTGCCGGCATAGACCGTGAAGTTGAAATACTTGGCCACTTGCCCGAACGGGGGCAGCAGCGCGAAGTCCGCCCACTCGGCGACCTGTTTCTCGAACTCCTCGCGCTTTTCGCCCAGCGCGCCTTTAAGCGTCGGATTTTGCGCGGCCACCAGATCGAAGAACAAACCCTTGTTCGTGCGCAGCGCTTCCCAAAACGGGCGCAACTGCTCGGCGTCGTTCTGGAACCCGAACAAGCCGGTGGCCATGCCGCCGACCTTTTCCGCCGCGGATTTCAGGCCCGGCAGTTCGGCGAGCGGTTTGGGCTTGGTTTCGCTGCTCCGCAGGTATTCTTCCAGGATCCCCGCGTCACCGGCGAACGCCGCGTAACCGCCGCTGGCCGCCATGTGAATCTGCTCCTGTTTGCCGGAGCCCGTCAGGTCCGGCAGCGTCAGCGAGTAGATGTGCCGTCCCAGGAATTCCCGGTCCTTGAACTGCAACGGGCCGTCGGGGCCCGGGATCATCCCGACCAGCGAGCGCAAACTGCCCAGCAACTGCTCGGCGTTCGGCGACCCGAGCAGGAACAACGACGGCTGGCTCAACAGGTCCGCCGGGGCGCTGCTCTTGGCCGGCTTCTGATACCCGATCAAGTCATCGCCGAGGTTCATGATCAGACTCCGCTTGAAGTCGAAGTTCGCGTCCTTTTCCTTGAGGCTGGCTTCAAGCTGGGTGGTGAGAAAGCCGATCGTGCCGGGCGAGATGTCGTTGACCGTTGCTTCGATCGAACCCCAGAACTTCTGCCCGTCCA
>JAKCAB010000371.1 GCA_021839785.1 bacterium
TTCAGCTTCACGGTCAACGGGCACTGGGTCTTCCATCCCGCCGACAGTGAGTGGGCCGGACGGGCGGTGAAGTTCCTGCTGGTAACCGCGACCAGCTCCTATCTGCTTCAAAGCCTGGTGATCCACGCCTTGAGCCGGTGGTGGCCCGGGCCGGTGCGCGTCGTGCAGGCGGTGGCCGGGCGCCTGCCGAAGCTGCGGGCGCTCGACGCCGACTGGGTCGCGCGCAACACGGTCAAGGCGGCGGCGGTGGGCGTGGGCCTGCTCTGGAACTTCGCCGGCTACCGCGCCTGGGTGTATGCGTGAAGCGGATGCACTGCGGGCACATGACAGCAGCCGATGGCCGCGAGGTTCAAAAGGCCACCTTCAGTTCGCGCGGACGGGAGGAGTTGGTGAACCGCACCCAGAGCAGGTGCCGTTGCTCATCGTAGTTCCAGGAGTCGAGGCGCTGCCCTGCGAGGTCGATGGCTTTCGGCCGCTCCCCCGCGCCGATCAGCATCACGGCCGGCGTGTTGGCCACGCCTTCGACCGTCCAGGTCGCCGACCGGGTGTCCGTGCCGTCCGGCAACGCCTTGCAGGCGGACGCCAGCACTGCGGGTGCCTGCGCCGGCATGTAATCCAGGTCAAGCAGGAAACAGCGACTGCCCGGTGCGAGCACGACTTCCTCGCGCACCTTCAACTCCGGATCGAACAAATCCACAAACCGGCCTTGAAGCTTTTTGGGTGCGGCGGAAAGGGATTCATCCAGGCCGGCGGCGATCACGTACTTGCCGCGGCGAAGCAGCAGGTAGTTGGTTTCGCGCCAACCCTGGTCGCCGTGCTGTTGGCGGTAAGCCTCCCGGACGGTTTTGAGTACCGCGTCGTCGCCGTGCGCGTTCGCGGCGTAGCTGGCCGGATTCGCGCGAATCCAGCGCACCAGCCCTTTCCCGACGTGTGACTCGACGGCCAACTGGGCGGGGTCGGCGGCTTTCGCCGGCAGCCCGAGCAGTTCGAAGAGCGGTTCGCGCGGCGTGGCGTAATGCCGGCCGTCGGAGTTCCACCATTCACGAACCGTGTTGTACGGATCCGAGTCGTCGTCGAAGAACAGCAGCGTCCCGCCCCGCTTCACCCAGTCCGAGAGCGGTGCGTGAACCTCCGGGCCCAGCGGCTTCATCCCGTGGTAGCTCATCAGGATCACGTCGAAGTTGTCGAGGTAGCCGGCCACGGTGACGTTCTCCAACTGGACGGGCGTGACGGGCATCCCGGCCTTCAACAACGGCAACGCGAGGCCATAGACCTGGCTGAGGTGCGGATCGCTCGGCGTCGGCTCGCCGCGCTCGAACATCAAGGAGTCGCCGATCATCACGCCCAAACGCGCCGTGCCGCAGTCCCACTTCACGGGCGACTGCTGCAGGTCGTTGAGCGCGTTGAACACGGTTTGCAGCTCGGTTGCGTAGGCCGGTGGGATCGGTTCGCGTTCCGCGGGTTTGGCCTTCTTCGGGTAACGCCCGCCGAAGACGCGTTCGGGCCAGGGCGCGACTTCGTATTGCCACACGTCGGGCTGGAACAGCGAAGCCACCAGCGTGGACTCCCAATTCACGCGGTAATCTTCCCAGTCGTGGTTCGGGTTGTCCTCGATGGGGTCGTTCAAATACCAGACCCGCCGCCCGGTCGCGCGGACCAAGTTCTGCATCGCTCCGTATTCGAGGAACGCGGTCTCGAAAGTGCGTTCCTTGAGCTGCCCGCGAAAAAGATTCGGCGTCCGCGAAGTGCCGGTCCAAACCTGCGCGATGTAGCCATCGCAGCCGTTCAATCGTGCCAGGCTGGACTCGGGGCTGACAATGCGCCAGTGGGCGTAATTGAGGAGGCTGTGGGTGGGCACGTAGCAACGGACCTGGCGGCCGGTGCGCTGATTGTACGCCTGGACATAGTCGAAAACCTGTTGGAGCGCGCGCCGGTACAGGAAGTACTTCAACTTCGATGCCCGCCATTGGGCGTCCACTGACGAATGCGGCGGCTGCCAATCCTCGCCGTAATACTTCTTCCACTCGCGCTTGAAACCTTCCGAGTAGCCGCCGCGCACCCAGAACTCCGGCTCTTCGAGGTGAATCGCCTCCGCGCCGGCGTCGAGGGCGCGCTGGACACCCACGCACAGGAACTTGCCGTAGTTTTCGCCGGGGCACATGTAATACACGTCGCCGCCGTGGCTGATCTTCCGGCCGTTCCGCTCGGTCTGGGCCTCGTCCTCGTGGTTGGTGCCGTCGAAGCGACCGTACAGGTAGTCCTGGTAATTGCCCCAAGACACCCCGGTCATCACGTGGATGCGGTAGCCGTGATCGCGCCAGGTTTGGATGCGCGCGGGCAGGCCGGGGTCGATGCCATAAACGATGGCGACGTCCGAGCGGAGGTTGCCGTGCGCGCTCCAGGCCTGGCCGGTCTGGAAGCAGGTGCGTTCGAGGGACTGCAACGGGTCGGCGGGAAACAGATCAGCGCCCCGGCAAATGCCCCAAGCCAGCGCTACACCCGGAAGCAGTCTGCGAACCCAATCGCCACCACCCAAATCACGTCCGCCGCGAATATGCATGGCCAAGGAGGTAAAGGTGACCGCGC
>JAKCAB010000249.1 GCA_021839785.1 bacterium
TGCCCCGGTGATCCCACCACGTAAAGCGCGGGATGCTTTGGTCGTTCGAGTTTTGGGGCACCAGATTGTCGCACACGGCGAGCAGGCTGTCGTTTTCGTTGCAGTGCGAGGCGGTCACATTCACCTTGGCTTCCGCCTGCCACTCCTTCGCGTCCGGGCCAGTGCCACTAACTGGGAACGAGGAAATCCGCAACCGCGCCGCGCCCATCGGGATCAACGTCACCTCCTCGACCGGCTCGCTCGATTTCACCGGGCTGTCCTGGACTTCGCGCACCAATCCTTTCTCGTCCAAATCCCAGGCCGGGATGCGTCGCGCCTTGGCCCGGAGCTGAACGGGCGCCGCGTCCCACTTGAACGGCTGGTCGTCCGCGGGCCACGATTTGCGGACCACCTTGAATGCGCGCTCCGGATTTTTCGCCGGCAGCTCCAGACCGTAGTTCCACGGCGAATCGGGGAAGATGTCCCAGGCGGGCCACTGGTCGGTGCCGCCGTGGCGCACGTACTTCTCGACGATCCGCAGCGAGTAGGTCAGCGGGCCGCGGTCCACCGAGACGGTGCCGTGATTCTTGGTCCAGGTGCGAAGGCGGACCTCCATCGGCAGTGTGAGTTCGATGGCGTCGCCGTTGGCCCAGGTGCGTGCCAGCACGACGAAGCCTCCCGCCTGGGCGGCGACTTCAACCGCCTTGCCGTTCACGCGCACGGCCGGCTTCTCGCACCAGGCCGGCACGCGCAGGTAAAGCGGGAACGCCACCGGCCGTGAGGCGGCCAGTTTGATCGCGATCTTTTCGTCGAAAGGATACTGCGTGGTCTCGGTCAGGATCACGTCGGTGCCATCGCCGACTTTGGCCGTGACCTGGCAGGGCGCGTAAAGCACCGCGGCGATGCCGTTGCCGGCGGTGGCCATCCAGAGGTGTTCGACGAAGTACGGCCAGGCGTGACCGGCGTTGTGCTGGCAACAGCGGTGATCGTACGGGTTCATGCAATACATCGGACCGCCGTTCTGGATGCCCGGTGATTTGCTGACGTGGTCGCTCTGCGGCTGGTTGGGTGCGGTCAGGTAACGCAGCGCCTTGAGATCCGCCGTCATCGACGCCGGCATGCTGTTGAATGCCACGTTTTCGCACTGGTCGGCCCAACGCGTGTCGCCGGTGAGGCCCAGCAGGATTTCGTCCGACAGCATTTCCTCCGCAATGCCGCACGTTTCGATGGCCTGACGCGGACCGGTGTAGCCTTTGCGCGCGTTTTCATCGGCGCCGTACATGCCACCGGGCACCTGGCCATAAAGCTGACGCAATTCGCTCCAGTCGTGCTCGGTCTCGGCCAGATCTTTCGGTGCGTGCGAAAGCAGGAAAAACTCCGCCGGCTCGCGGAAGCCTTGGGCGAGGTTGACGTTGTGCCAGTCGATCAAGCCGGTATCCCAGCGCGCCGCCTGGCGGTGGGTCTTCCGGGCGAGATCCAGCAACCAGTCGCCGCCGGTGCGGTTGTAGAGCCAGTAAATGCTGTAAAGCTGATCGCCGGCGCGCATTTTCGGCCAGTACCCGACCAGGAAATCCTTCTCCGGTACCGCGGTGAGGTACTTGAAGTACCGGGTCATCAAATCGATCACCCGCTGGTCGCCGGTGTGCTCGTAAAAGGATTGGAGGCAGAACAGCATGATCATGTTCGGCCAGAGGTCGGCGCGGCCCTTGAGGTCGGTCGCCGCGCCGATGCGGCCTTCGCCCGGCCCGAACCAGCCGTCCGGCTGCTGGCTGTTAATCGCGCCTTCGATCCAGATGCGCGCCTCCTTGATCATGCGCTCGTCGCCCAGCAAGTAGCCGCAATCCTGGAAGCCTTTCAGCCAGTACGGCACCTCCTCCCAACCGCGCTCGCCTTTGCCGGTGGGGCTGAGCCACGCGTTGTTTTCCTTCTTCAAAAACTGGCTGATCTCGGTCAAGTGACCATGAAAGCCGTCGCCTTGCAGCCGAAGAATGCGCTTCGTCCAGCCTTCGGGTCGCACGCTGCCGACCGGGAGCTTGATAAACTGGCTGGGCAGCAGCGGCGCGCGATTGCCGACGTAAAACTGGTTCACCGGCGCGGTGGCCGGCTTGGCCACCGCGGAAGCGAGGGTGGTCGGTTCGGCGAAACTTGCAGGCGTCATGGCCAGGGCGGCGATCAGGGTAAGGGTGGCGCCAGCGACGGTCGTCAAGCACGACTCGCCGCGAGCGGGCGGAAGAACAGAGGTCAACTTCATGATGAATCGGTGCGTTGCTTCGCGAATTAGACTGGCGGCGCACCAGCTTGCGTGTCAAGCAGGCGGACTTTGGGGTAGCGTCCTGATTTCAAAGGGGTGGCTGCGCCGCGCGGCAGCGCAGGGCGGTGCGGCAGCCCTGCCGCCGCGTAATCAGGACACTACCGCCTTTGAACTGTCCATGCGCGCGCGGTTGAAGAGCCTGGCAATCGGCGGCCGACAGGCGCTTGTTCAACGGACATTGTGCTTTGCGACCGCGAGTCAGGCGAAATCCGCTCCGCACCTTCGAGGCCTTTGGCTGGGACACGTGAAGTGGGGGGGGGGGGGCGCGGAATGGACTTCCGCGGCCCGAACGGG
>JAKCAB010000636.1 GCA_021839785.1 bacterium
CGAACCGGTGCGGGTGTGGCTGAACCGGACTGCCACCAGTCGAGGATTTGGCCGGCGCACGCGCGGTACGCGGTTTGGAGTTCCGCCAGAAACGGCCCGCCGCCGTCCTGCATCCATTCCGCGAAGCGCTTTGACGGGCCTTGATAGTGCAGTTGCAGCCGGCCTTGGATGGCGGCGTCTTCGAGCCGGATCAGCCGGGCCTCGAGATCGAAGCTCAGCGCCACCGGCTGGTCGCGACCGAGCTTGCCGGCGAGCGCGGCGTTGTTCACCGCGAGTTCCAATACCGAGTCGGCGCCCTGGCTGCGCAGATAGTTGGTGACCGTGACCCCGCGCGGCAGCCACGCCAGCGTGCCCGCGATGAAGAAGGCCATGCGCTGGAATTGCTTCGGATCGACTTGGGGCCAGGGCTTGCCGACCAGAAACAGGTTGGTGTCGCCGCGAATTTGCGCTTGATCGGCAACTGCCCGGCGGATGCCTTCAGGGATGAGCACCTTGGGCATCGCCTCCTGGTACGCTTCCCAATTGCGCGCCCGGTCTTTCTCGGAGATGCCACCGACCCCGGCGGCCAGGGCCTCGGCGGACAAGTACGGCGCGGCGGCGAATGCGGCGGGGAAGAACGCCCCGGCTGTGCCGAGAACGCGATAAGCCTGCGAATCGACTTCGCGCATCGCCTCGCGCCGGCTCTGCGGCCATTGGATGCGTAGCAACGGCAGGGTGCTGGTGCAGACCAGGCCCACGCGCGCGCGGGGCAGATTGAAGTCGGGGTGGGGCGGATCGGAGGCCAGCCGGCGGGCGCCAAGCGGTTCCGAGGGCGCGGCGCAACCGGCCAGGAGCGCGGCGGCGGCCAGCGCTGAAAACCACCAACCGGTCCCCCGCCGCGGGCCAGGTTTCGTGGGCGTTCTCAGGCCGCAGTCAACCCGCCCGAAGCACCCGGCGTGGGGATTCAAGCGTGCGCTCGAGGCTGTTTCCATTGGTCGGTGATCGCCAGCAAACGGCGCTGGAGTTCTTCGCGCAATTCCCGCCGTTCGGCGTCGGTGACGTTCTTGGGCACGCGCAGCGGTTGGCCGAAATAGGCTTCGACCCGCGCGAACGGAATCGGCACTTGAAAACGATCCCAACTCTTCAACTCCCAGCGCCGCGACAGGTCGAAACACGCGGGAACGATCGGCAGCGCGCTCAGCGAGGCGGCGTCCACCACGCCGTCTTGTACCACGTAGCGCGGGCCGCGCGGGCCGTCGGGCGTGACCGCCAGATCGTAGCCGCGTTCGGCCCAGGAAGTCATTTCGAGCAGGGCTTGCGCGCCGCGGCGGCTGCTGGAACCGCGCACCGGTTGCACGCGGAACAGTTCGAGCGCCCGCGCCAACATTCCACCGTCGCGACTGGCGCTCACGATCGCCGCCATGCGCCGGCGGGGTTGCGGCCGTTGGACGTAACGCCGGTACAACATCAAGGAAAGCGTGAGCCGGTTGTGCCAGATGGCAAAAATGGCCGGTCCGGCCCGAATGATCTCCAACGTGCTGGCCGGGTCGTTCACGTGGTAACGCAGGGTGAGATCCACGCCGCGCACGAAAATCCAGATGAGGCGCGCCGCGAGCCGGCCGCTGAATGTGGCCTGCTCGGGCACCACGACCCCGGAACGCCGCGCGCCGGTGCGGGCGACCGCGGAGGGTGACGCTGGCCGGGGTTCGTTCATTGCCTTAACGTTTGAGCGCGGCGCGCACGAGTTCCTCGACGGTGGCTTGCTCACCCAGGACCGCCTGGGCGGTGCGCACGGCTTCGTGAGCTTCGGGTTGTTTGAAGTCGAGGGCGATCAGCGCGAGCATGGCGTCGTTGACCTTTTGATCCGCCGCGGTCAAGCCGTGCTGCGCACTGGCGGCTTCCCAGGTGCTCGCGGCCCCGACCTTGTCTTTCAGTTCCACCACCAGCCGCTCGGCAGTCTTTTTGCCAACGCCCGAGATGCGCGAAAGCGCCTTCACGTCGCCACTGGCGATGGCACCGCGAAACACGACCGGCGACATGCCGCTGAGAATGCTGAGCGCCAGTTTCGGTCCGACACCGCTGACGGTGTTGATGAGCAGGCGGAACAGGTCGCGCTCGGCGGCGGTCGCAAAGCCGTAAAGGACGTGGGCGTCCTCGCGGATCGCGAGGTGGGTCAGCAACCGCACGGGGTTGCCGGGGGCGGGCAGTTTGTCGAACGACGACAGCGGAATGAAGACTTCGTAGCCGACACCCTGCACCTCCACGACAACGTGGGTCGGCAAGGCTTCGACAAGTTGGCCGGCGAGGAAAGCGATCATGGTCAGATGCGTTTGAGGGGCGAAAGCGAGTACCGGCCTTGCTCTTGTGCGTAGGCGAGCGCAAGCGCAAGCGCGTCCGCCGCATCGGCCGGTGGAGGTTCGGCAAGGTTAAGGAGGCGTTGCACCATTTTGGCGACGGCGATTTTCTGGGCGGCACCGTAGCCCACGATGGCCTGCTTCACTCGGCGCGGGGCCATTTCGTAAATGGCCAGGCCCGCCTGCGCCGCGGCGACGAGGCAGGCGCCCCGCGCCTCGCCCATGATGAGCGCAGTCTGGCA
>JAKCAB010000614.1 GCA_021839785.1 bacterium
CAGCAGGATGCGGGTGGCGAAGCCTTTGATGTTGTTCTTGATCGTCGCCTGCGGCGCGATGCGTTCGACGGTGCCGTTGATGGCCAGGCCGGGCACGGCCTCCACGGCGACGTTCACGCGCTGGTTCACCGTGAGCCGGGGCACGTCCGCCTGGTTGACGTGCGCGTTGATAATCATCGAATTCAGGTCCGCGATCGTCAGCACCTCGGTGCCGCTGTTGAACCCGCCCGAGCCCGAAACCGCCTGGCCGGCGGAGATCGGCCGCGTCAGCACGGTGCAGTCGAACGGCGCGCGGACTTCGGTCTTGGTCAACCGCTCGTCAATGAGGGCCAGATCCTTCTGGGCGCGTTCGACGGCGTTCTTCGCCAGCTCGTAGGTGGTCTTGGTGTCGTCGAACAATTCCTGTGAAATCAGCTTCGCCGCGAGCAAATCCTGGGCCCGGTCGTAATCCCGTTTGGCCTTTTCCAACTCGAGCTGGGCGCGTTCGACCGCGGTCTTGCTGGAGGCCTGTTCCTGCCGGAGCTCCTTGTCGTTGAGTTTGAAGAGCAGCGCGCCTTGTTTCACGGTGTCGCCGATGTCCACGGGCAGGAGGTCGATCTTGCCGTTGATCTCCGGCCGCACCGAGACCTGTTCCGCGGGGACGATCTCGCCGGCGGCATTCACGGCGAAATTGATGTTGGTCTGGATCACCGGCGCGGTGGTCGGGCGGTCCAGATCGGCGGCCTGCAAGGCGGCGCTGCGGTAGCTTTGCCACCAGCGGAATCCGGCGTATCCCGCCGCCAACAAAACGACCAGCACGATTAGTTTCTTCATGACTCGCAGCCGGGCAGCTTAGTTCGTTCCTTTGCGGATGCAATCATCCACGACGCGCCCGCCGTCTGGATGCACTGGTGCCGGCGTTCTGAGCGCCGGCACCCCAAGTCAAGGAATGGACGCCCGGCTTTCCAGCGACATTCAGACCGCGACGGCCCGGCAACCTTGCGAACCGGTGCCCCGATGGCACTCTACGAGGCATGAAACGAACCTTGTACGCCTTCCTGGCCGGCCTGGCGCTGGCGGTTTGCGGCTGCGGTCCGGCGGGCGCCTCGGGCGACGCAGCGGGCGGAACCACCACGATCCAGCACGTGGATCCGGCGGGCGCCGAGAAGCTCCTGATCGAGAAAAAGGTGGTCGTGATCGACGTGCGGACGCCGAAGGAATACGCCGCCGGTCACATCAAAGGCGCGAAATTGATCGACTACACCGGCGCGGACTTCGCGAGCAAGCTGGGCGAACTGGACCGCAACCAGGAATACCTCGTCCACTGCGCCATCGGCGGGCGCAGCACCAAGTCGCTGGCCGTGTTCAAGAAACTCGGGTTCAAGGAAGTGGCGCACCTGGACGGCGGGTTCGAGGCCTGGAAAGCCGCCGGCGAACCGGTCGAGAAGTAGCGATCTGACAGGGTGGCGAGCGTGCCGATCTTCTTCGATTGCCAGCGCTGCACCGCCTGTTGCCGCTGGCCGGGCCAGGTGAAGCTGACCGACGCCGAGATCGCCCGGCTCGCCGCCCATCTGGCCTTGAGCGAATTCGACTTTGTACAGCGCTACACGCGACTCCGCCCGGACCGGCGTGGGCTGTCTTTGATCGAACGGCCGGATGGCGCGTGCGTTTTTCTCGAAGGCCAGGATTGCGCGGTGCAACCGGTCAAGCCCCAGCAATGCCGGGATTTCCCCAACCTCTGGCGCTTTGAGGAGTTCGGCAAACACTGCCGCGCCATTCCGCGCGAGGTCAGTCCGGCGGAGTACGTGCGGCTGATCGCGGCGGCCACCGGCCGCGCCCCACCGTTCCCGCCGCCAGTCGTCGCGAAGACCGAAATGCCGGAAAAGAAAAGTTGCCGGACGCCGTTTCTGACCAACACTATCGGGCAGTCTGAATGAGCGCGCCCGCGACTGCCGCCCCGTCCGCCCCCGCCACTGCCCGCCCGCCCGGCGCGGCCAACCCCGCGCCTTTGTCGGAACGGGTGCGTTCGCCGAAGAAGGGCGCGCTCCGACTCGTCCGCGAGGTGCTCGACCACGCCGGGCCGTGCTACCTCCAGTTCGCCATCACGAACATCTGCAACGCGGACTGCGGCTTTTGCGGCTTCGCGCGGTCCAAGTTCGATCCCCAGGCCCGCCGCAGCGTCACGTTGCCGGAGGCGCGGGACGTGATCGACATCGCGCGGAAGAACCACGTCGGCTACCTGCTCTTCGTGGGCGGCGAGCCAATGGTGCATCGCGACCTGCGGGCAATGGTGCGTTACGCCGCCGAGCGTGGCATCAGCCCGATGATCTGCACCAACGGCGGGTTGTGGACCGAGGACAACCTGCGCGGCCTGGCCAATGACGGGTTGAGCAGCGTGATCATGTCCATCGACGCCCACGACGTCGCGCGGCACGAACAGAACCGGGGTCTGCCCGACGTGTGCCGGAAGATCAAACGCGCGAACGAATTTTTCCGCGGCGCGGGCATCCAGACCACCGCCAGCATCACGGCCAGCCGGTTGATTGAGGATTACGACAAGCTGCCCGCATTTCTGGAAAGCCTGGGCAGATCGGA
>JAKCAB010000251.1 GCA_021839785.1 bacterium
CCCGCCCGCGACGCGACAGCCGGATCAGCCAGACCTACCAACTGGAGATCACCCGGCCGATGCCATCGGACGCCGCACCCGCCCCGGCTGAGGCTGCGCCGCCAGCCTCGCCGCCAGCCTCGCCACCGGGCGTTCACCCATGAAATTCCTGCCGCTGGTCTGGAGCAATTTGAAGCGCAAAAAACTCCGCACCACGCTGACCTTGCTTTCGATCGTCGTGGCCTTCGTCCTGTTCGGCTACCTCGCCGCCATCCGGGTTGGTTTCAGCGCGGGGGTCGAGATGGCGGGCATCGACCGGTTGATCGTCCGCCACCGGGTTTCCATCACCGAACTGCTCCCGCTCAGCTATCAACAGCGGATCGCGCTCATTCCCGGCGTGGCCTCGGTGGTGCATCAGACGTGGTTCGGCGGCGTTTACCAGGACCCGAAGAACTTCTTCGCGCAGATGCCGGTCGAGCCCGAACCGTTCCTGGCCATGTTCCCCGAATACGTGTTGCCGGAGGACCAGAAACTCGCCTGGCTGCGCACGCGCACCGGCGCCATCGTCGGCCGGCAGACCGCCAAGCGGTTCGGGTGGAACATCGGCGACCGCATCCCCATCCTGTCCCAAATCTGGTCCACCAAGCAGGGCGGCCAGGTCTGGGAGTTCGACATCGTGGGCATCTATGACGGCAAGGAGACCGGCACCGACACCACCAGCTTGTTCTTCCGTTACGATTATTTCGATGAGAACCGCGCCTTCGGCACCGGCCAGGTGGGCTGGTACACCATCCGGGTGACCGACCCCGATCAAGCCGCCACCGTGTCCAAACTGGTGGACCAGGAATTCGCCAACTCCTCCGCCGAAACCAAGACCGAAACGGAGAGGGCGTTCGCGACCGGCTTCGCGAAGCAGATTGGCAACATCGGCACCATCCTCGTGGCGATTCTCAGCGCGGTGTTCTTCACGATCCTGCTGGTGGCCGGCAACACGATGGCGCAGTCCGTCCGCGAGCGCACCGAGGAATTGGGCGCGCTCAAGGCGATGGGCTTCACGCACCAACAGGTGCTGGGCCTGGTGCTGGCGGAATCGTGCTTCCTGGCCGGGCTGGGTGGCGCCATTGGCCTGGCGTTGGCCGCCATCATGATCGCGTCTGGCGATCCCACGCGCGGCGCGCTACCGATCTTTTACTTTCCCGCGAAAGATGCGGTGCTGGGCACCGGACTCGCCCTCGCCTTGGGCTTCGTGAGCGGGGCCTTCCCCGCCTGGCAGGCGATGCGGCTCCGCATCGCGGACGCGCTCCGCCGGACATGAAAACCGCCTTCCAACCCGGCCCGGCTGAGAGGGCGTTCCTCGCTTCGGGTCAGCATCGTTGTTTTGCCAAGAAGTATCCGCAGGCCACGATTGCGTCATGAGCGGACCCCTCAACTGGTTTCGGCAACTGACGGCGGTCACGCGCTTCGGTTTGTCCAGCATCCCGCAACGCGCGGGTTCCGTCGCCGCCGCGTTGTTCGGCATCGCCGGCGTCGTGGCGGTGCTGGTCGGCACGCTCTCGATCGGCGAAGGCTTCCGCCAGGCGCTCACGCTTTCCGGTTCGCCGGACGTGGCCATCGTGATGCGCAGCGGCTCGGACAGCGAAACGGTGAGTTTTCTCAGCGGCGAGGAAGCCCGCGTCATCGGTGATGCGCCGGGCCTGCGCCGCGGCCCCGCAGGACCGCTGGCGTCCGCCGAGGCGCTGGTGATCATCAATCTGCCCAAACGCACGACCGGCACCGACGCAAACGTGCTGATGCGCGGGGTGCAAGATGCGGCCTTCGCGGTCCGGGACGACCTGCGGGTGATCGAAGGCCGCCGGTTTGTTCCGGGCCGCAACGAAATCATGGTGGGACGCGGCGCCGCGCTCGAGTTCGCCGGCCTCGAGGTCGGGGCCACACTTCATGCCGGATTGACCACCTGGAAAATCGTGGGCGTGTTCACCGCGCGCGGCGGTTCGGCAGAATCGGAGTTGTGGTGCGACGCGTTTGCGCTGCAAACCGCGTACCAGCGCGGCAACAGCTTTCAATCCGTGCTCGCCCGCCTCGAATCGCCCGCCTCGTTCCATGCCTTCGAGCAAGCACTCAGTCACGACCCGCGCTTGAACGTGAAGGTGCTCCGGCAGGACGAGTTTTACGCCGCGCAGTCGCGGGTGATCTACAACCTCATCACCGGCCTCGGCTCGCTTATCGCGGGCTTGATGGGCCTGGGCGCGGTCTTTGGCGCGCTCAACACGATGTATTCCGCGGTCGCCGCCCGCACGCGTGAGATCGCCACGCTCCGCGCGCTGGGCTTCGGCGGCGGGCCGGTGGTGTTGTCGGTGTTGGTCGAGTCGTTGTTGCTGGCGCTGACGGGCGGCGCGTTGGGCGGAGGGCTGGCCTACCTGGCTTTCGACGGCTTTCGCACCGCCACGATGAACTGGCAAAGCTTCAGCCAGGTGGCCTTTGCCTTTGCCGTGACGCCCGCGCTCATGGTTCGCGGTATCGTGTACGCGACGATCATCGGCCTGATCGGCGGCTTGTTCCCGGCTTTGCGCGCGGCGCGGTTGCCGGTGGTAGATC
>JAKCAB010000711.1 GCA_021839785.1 bacterium
GAATCCAGCCAGCCGTGCGCCGCCAGGTTCCAGTAAGCCGCCGCGCCGCCGGCGACGCTCGGCAGCGGTGGCAGGCCGAACAGCCGCACGTAATCCTGCACCGCCGGCACCACGGTTTGGCCGCGGCCGCCCAGCAAAAGTCCCGCCACGCTCACGCGCCGGTCGGCCTTTACCCGCACGGCGTCGTACGGCACTAGGCTGGCTTCGTCGCGATTCAAGCCGTCCGAGCCGGGGAAAAGCAGGCCCAGCAAATGCGCGCCCGACCCGAAAAACCGGTCCGGCGAATCGAATACCGCGCACGTCGGCGCGCCGGGCGGCTGGTTCCACGCCAGGCCGAGATACCGGTCCTGGGCGGCCACCGCCATCAACGGCAGCGTGAGCTTCGCGGTGTCGGGCACCTGGCGGTTCGACGCCGGCGGGTTGAGGTCGGCGGTCGAACTGCTCGGTTCGTTTTCGAGGTACTCCACGCCGGCCAGCAGGGCTTGCGTCTTGTTCGTCCCGTAATTGCCCAAACCCGGCAGCAGCGTGAACAACGGCAGGTAAAGCACGTCGCGATCCTGGTCGCACCGGGCGCTCGATTCCACCTGGAGCGAGCCGGTGGTGTTCACGCGAAACGTCTGCTCCAGTTGCCAACGGCCGCCGTCCGGATCGGCGCAGGTGACCCGCGCGGTCACGGTGCCGCCGACCTGCGCGTCCGCGAGTTGAACCAGGCCCTGGCCTTCGACGACCACCTGCGAGCCGGCGCCGTTCACCGCGAACCAGCGCGGCTGGCCGGCCTGCACGTAACCGATCATCGCCGCGGTGTTGCCGGCCGCCAGGCGTTCGCCGCCCACCTCGACTTGGAAGCCGCCGAACTGCGTGCGGTTGTGAACCACCTTCAGTTCGCCGCTCTCCAACACCGCCGGGTTTGCACCCAACTCGGGCAAGGTTGGCCGCAGCCAGGCCGGTGGCGGAAACACCGTCCGTTCCTCGAACCACAGCCGCCCGAGCACGCACCCGCCGCCGCTGCCCGGTGGATCGATTCGCAGCCGGTAACCACGACCCAGCGCAGGTATCTGTACCTTCGCGTCCACCCAGTCCCCGCCTTTCACGGCGAACCGCACCGACTGCGCCTCGCTCGGCCCGCCGGTCTGCGGGAAGTAAAACACCTGGCCGGTGCCGGATTGATCCGACCGCAAGCGCAACCGCAGCCACAGCAGCGTGTCCGCCGGATAATCGCGCGCCGGCCCGAACAAGTACGGATCGCTCCCGCCGATCGCCACGTGCAGCCCGTCCGGGGCGGGTTGCAGACTGGCGATGTCGTGGGCCGCCTGCCATTCGCCCGCGTCCGGCACCGCGCTGAAATCGAAATCCGGCAAGGCCCCGCGCTCTTCGACCGTCAGCGCCGCGAGGGTGCACTTGCCGCCGGCGCCGGGCGGGTCGATGCGCAGGCGGTGCTGCGCGCCCAACGCCGGCAGCGGCACTCGTCCGGTGACCCACTCGCCGGCCGGCACGTTGAACCGCACCGACTGCGCCTCGGTGGCGCCGGCACTGGCGCGGAAATAGAAGATTTGGCAGCTCCCACCTTGGTCGGATTTCAGCCGCAAGCGCAGCCAGAGCGGCCGGCCCGCCGGGTAATCGCGCGCCGGCCCGAACAGGTAAGGATCGCCGCCCGTAATGGCAAACTCCGTGCCGGTGGCGGTTGTCGTGCGCGGGCCAACGTCGTGCGTGGGCGTCCAGGCGGCGGCCTGCGCGGGGTCGGTGAAATCGAACGCAGGCAGTGCGGCGTGCAGCGCCAGACCAGCCATCGCCAGCCAAGCGAACAAGAAGCGGAGCACGCGATGGTTTGCGAACCAGGCGGCGCATGATCGATGAAGGGCGTTCATGGCGGCCGACTTTAGCCGGGGCGGCGGCTCCCGACCACCGGCAATTCGCCCGATCTGAGAAATGGTAGCAGCCAACGTGAGCCGACTCTGACTGCGAGCCAAACCGAGGGATTTGCGACGAGATTTGAGCCGACTCACGTCGGCTGCTACGGCAAAATGGAATTTTCCGACACGCGCTGAGGCTTTCCCCGCGACGCAACTTTGGAAAACGGCCTGGCACCTGGACTGTCGGTTACGCGCAAGCCCTTGCCAATCAAGTTGACACGAACAGCGGCACGCCTTTACGGTGCCGCCATGCTCCAATGCCGGCATCGCGACGACTTGGCCGCACGGGGGGACATATCGTTCGCGGCGTTGGCTCGCGCCGCGGATCGCGCACCGGTGAGGCTGTCGGCGGCCGTTGAAAAGTCGCGTTGCCCGCGTAATAGGCAACACGAAAGGAATGGCGGCAGTGCCAACCCAAAGCCGGAGAAGCACTTGGACCGCTACACACTTTTCAGCAATATCAATATGGCGACAAAATCTGAAACCCGATTGTCGCTCACTTAACTGTTAGGCGGCACAGCGCACTCGGTGACGCCCAGCCGTTTCGGAAGATGGTCTTGCCGCGCTGATGGAGAGAACGTGACCCCAAGCCCTTTGGTCCCCGTCGCGCACTTTCGGTTTCGCGGGGCATTTTCGGTTTCGCGGGGCATTTTCGGTTTCGC
>JAKCAB010000802.1 GCA_021839785.1 bacterium
GCACTGCGAAACCGCGTTACGGGTGCCGGTAGATGATCCGCGCCTTGTTCAAATCGTAGGGCGACATCTCGATATTGACCCGGTCGCCGACGCTGATGCGAATGAAGTTCTTGCGCATCTTGCCGGAGATATGGGCCAGGACCTCGTGTTTGTTGGGGAGCGCCACGCGAAACATGGTGCCAGGCAGCACTTGTGTGACCGTTCCGCTCAACTCGATCGGCTCTTCTTTCGGCACACGATGAAACAGGTTCGACGTCTCGGCTTCGGCACCGCCGACGGTTCCCAACCCGCTGGGCCCTGGCCGGTCCCGCCAAAGACGGGCCGAACATTGGGAATTCGCTGCCGCCAAATCAAGTCACGAATTACAGTCGAATTACTGTCGAGAGGTGGCCCGGCATTGCCCCGCGAAACTTTGGCTGTAAAGTCAACGGCGCGGGCCTGCTGTCGCCACGCCATCGCCGCCGGGACGGTTCGAAGGCAGGCGTGCCGGCGGTTCGGCGGGCGGGCTGGCAGCGGGCGATCCGATGTGAACTTAAAACGACTGATGGTGGCCGTGGGCGGCGGGACGATCCTGGCGATGGGAATCGCCATGGTCGTCCTGCCGGGCCCGGCGGTGTTGGTGATCCCCATTGGCTTGGGGATTCTCGCCACCGAGTTCGTGTGGGCGCGGCGCTGGTTTCAGCGGGCCAAGAACCTGACCAACCGGCACAAGACCCGCCGGACCGCCTCGGCACTGCGCACCACGTTCCGCCGCCGTTGGGAACGGTGGCGCGGGAAGCTCCTCCGCCTCCGGCAACGCCGTCCCCGTCCAATTCCGGCCACGCCTACGTCCAAGCGGTCCGAGGCTGCGGCGAGAACGGCCGAAGTAGCGGCGGGGGTTGAACGAAACCGCCGCGGATAACGCCCCGAACCGCGGAGCGCGCGCGCCGCCTCCGCATCGCCGACAACGCGGCTCAGTCCTTTAGCGGAACCGCCAGGAGTTCCGGCGCCGTCCAGTAAGTCCCACGCGCCTCGGTGGCGGCGCGGATGGCCTTGACGTGGGCGAGTGTCGCCGGACCGGCGGTGTTGCCCCACTCCTTGTTGCCACGAACGAAGGTGATGACGGCGGCGATGTCCTCGTCCGAGAGCTGGTCGCGCCAGGGCAACATCACATTGTTGAACTCCGTCCCGTTGACGGTGATCGGGCTTTGCAGGCCATTCAGGACGATGCGGATCATTCGGTTCGGGCCTTCGGTGTTGACCCAATCCGAACCGGCCAACGGCGGAAACTGACCGGTCAAACCGCGGGCGTTCGGCTGGTGGCAAGCGGCGCAGTAGGTGTTGTAAACCTTCCTGCCCTTTGCCACCAAGGCATCGGCCTCGGAATGCGGCACGCGCGCCTCGACGTCCGCGAGCGACTCACCCTGGTTGAACACCAGCGGCTGGAAGCCGCCGCCATTGCGATCCAGGTACATTGTGGCCCAGTAAAGCGCCACGCCGAAAATCGCGACAAACCAGATGGGCGTGTACCACGCCGTGCCCGCCACCGGTTCGGCATTTTCGCGCAGCGCGTCCGCAGCGCCCGCCGCCGCCGGTTGGGCAGCCCCGGGCGGGGGCGAAAACTTGCTGGGGCGAGATTTCGGCGCCGACTTCATGGCGAGGCTGAGGCGTTGGTCGCCGGTGCGTTCGTTGCGGGTGGCGTGTTCGTCGCAGGCGCGGTGTTGGTCGCGGGCAGAGCGTTCGTCGTAGGAATCGCGTTGGTACCGCCGACAGCAACGGCCACTTGATTCGTCTTCTTCGGCGGTTGCGGCGGGAAGACTTCGTAGAAGAGCGTTTCCGACTTCAGGCTTTGAAGGTACGCGACCAGTTGGAGGGCGGCCGTCGTCGGCACGATTTCGGTGCCCGCGGGCGGCGCGAAAATAGCCGGCAGCGGAAGGGCGTTCGTCGAGGGCGCCTGACCGTATCGCAACTTGCGCGCCTCGAACAGATACGGGAAGCGCGGCATGGTGGAGCCGGGCATTTCGATGCGGGCGTTGTAAAGCTTCATCAGCAGCCGGGTGGCGTTGGTCTGGCGTTCGCCGAGGTTCGCGAGATCGGGACCGAAGCGCATTTGGCCCAGCATCGGGGGCAGGTCGCGCAAGTAGTCGCGCGACACGGTACGCCGCTTGCCCCAGCCGCGGGCGATGTCGGCGCCTTCGCCCCGGGAGCGGACCTGCTGGGTGTGGCAGTAATTGCAGCCTTCGGCGCGATAAATTTCCGCGCCTTGCTTCGCTTCGCCGTTGCGAGCCAGCGGGTACTCGATGCCGAGGTCGTCCAACTTGAGCAGGGCTTGATCGCCAAACTGCAATTGCGGCGCCACGACCGCGCCGAGCCAGGAAGCCAGCACGGCGCAGAGGATGCCCAGAAAAATGAACGGCCCGTGCCTCATGCCTTCACCTCCGCGGACAAGGGCGTCACGAGCGCCTTGGCGGCCGGCACCCACGCGGCGCGGCAGCACGCGACCAGCGCCAACAACAGGTTCAACGCGAACACGCCGGAGCCGGCGAGGAACAGCAGTTGCGCCAGCGTGCCGCTGGAGGCGAACGGCAGGTA
>JAKCAB010000125.1 GCA_021839785.1 bacterium
GACGACATCGGCCAGCAACTGATGCAGGTCCACGTCCGAGGCCTGGGTCTGAAAATGAAACCGCGCGTTGCCGCCCGCCAGGAGGCCGAGGTCGATGCCGCCGACCAACCGGCCGGCATAAAAATCGCAGGTAAGATTGGTCACCGAGACGCGGTCGCCGGTCCACCGCACGCGACTGGCAATCTGGGGCGTGTTGAACCGCCAGAAACTGAACGGCCCGCCGGCCACTTCGAAGCTCAGGTCCGCCGCGGCCAGGTCGCTGCCCGCCGGCACCCGGCCCTGCACGAGCACGTCCGGCGGGGACGCGAACCGGTACGGCGCCAGCAATTGCTCGACGTTCGTCCCGATGCAGCGCGCGATCCGCTGCGGGTCCATGTGCGCGCGGGCGTTGGTCAGGGTCACCAGGCGGTCTTCCAGATCGTAAGCGACCCAAGGCGCGTGGACTTCCTCAGCGCCGGTGCGGACTTCGACCTCTGTCGCCGACAGGACTTGATTGGTCATTTGGAGCCCGGCCGTGAGCGTGTCGAAATGTTCGCCCCGAAAGGCGAAATTCGTGGCCGCCAGTTGCAGGGCGAATTCGACTCTCTTGGGCGGGGCCCAGTTGCCCCACACCTCACCGGTCACCACTGGCGGCGTGGTGAAAGTGAACAGGCGGATGATCTCCGGCAGCGCGGGATCGATCACCGGCGCGGCGGCTTGCGGATCCACTTTGCAGACAAAGCTCCAGCGAAAGTCGCGCGACTTGAGATCCAAATCGTAGCGCAAATCCGCCCGGCCTTCGGGCCGCACCAGCGAAAGGTCGCGGAGGCGCAGGACCTGGTTGGAAATGGTGAGCGTGACGCCCGCCTGGTCGGCCGGCAGAACCTGGTACACCGCATCGCGGCCATCGATGCGCGCGCGCAAAACGAGTGTTTCGAGCAGATGACGCCCGGCGTCCGCGTCCGTCCCAAGCCACGGGGGCAGCCGCACGCGCGCCGTGGCGGAGGCGTGCGGGGACGCCTGGTAACTGAACTGCGAAAACCATTCCAAAGCCGCAGGCGGCAGCGCGCGGTCGAGGCGCTGGATGTCGAAATCCACGGCCAGCTCGGTCGTGACTTCGCGGGTGGCGGCGTTCAGCGCAACCCGGTCCACGTCCAGCGTTCCGCCGCAAAGCGCGGCGTGGAGATTCGTCACCGCCAGGTCGGGAAAGCGCCAATGCCCGCCGAGCCGTGCCGTGTCCAGGGTTACCTGCGGCGCCTGCACATTCGTGGCACTAAGCGCGAAGTCCGCCTGTAGCGCCGCGAGCCGCGCCCAAAACCCGAGTTCCGCAGCAGACGCTTCTGGGGGTGGAGCAACCGGGTTCAACCGCAAGTCCACGGCGGCGCCAGCCACCTGCACGTCTCGCGCCGAAAGACCCGCCACCACGAGCCGGCCGACGAGTTCGCGCGGCACCGGGTTGGTCAAAACCTGCACCGCCCGACCGTCGAAGGTGGCATTGGTGCACGTCCCGTAAGGCGTGGCCAGTCGGTCGGCCGAGACGCGGAAGGTGGTGAGGCATGCGCCGGGGTTGTCTTCGCGACGGACACTTTTTCCTTCGGCGTGCGGTCGTCGCAGATTCACCGCGGGAGAGTCGAACTCGGCGGCCTGGAGATCCCAGTCGATGCTCGCCGGGAGTGTGTTGGTGAACTGGTGGTGGATCACCGCGTGGAACTGACCGCCCCGGAGGCGGCCCCAAGGCGTTTGCGCCGCGCCCAGCCGAATCTCCAAATCGGCCCGTTCGGGAGCGGTGCCGGTTGGATCGGGGCTGACCTTGGCCTGGAACTGCAGGCGGTTCAGCCGCCCCCAAGGGGTGAAGGCGCCCGCGGTCTTGCCTTGGAGTTCGACGCGGAACGTGGCCGGGTCACGGGCGTCGCCGATGAAGAACAGGGCGAGTTCGGGCGGGCTGGTGAACCGCAGCCCCTCCGCCTGGCGTTTCAGTCGGCGCAATCGCGCCCGCCATAGTTGCTCGACGCCTTGGGCCGCGCGTTGGTCCGCGGCGGGTTTGGCCCGCCACTTTGTCAGCGCCGTGGCGTTGCTGATCACGCCAAAGCCCGAAACGGTGGTACCGAACGTGCGGAGGCTCAGGCCTTCAAGGTTCCACGCACCGCCTGGGTCGAAACGGAGCCTCGCGGAAATGCCTTCCAAGGCCAGGCTTTCGGGCGGTTCGTTCGCGGCGGCCAGCGGCAGTTCCACGCGACCGTCCCGCAAATCCAGGGTTTGGACACGAATCTGCCGTCGCCAGAGCGCGCGCCACTGCAGATTCAGCACCACCTCGTCGAACTCGACCTGCGGCGCCCCGACCTGGCGCGCCGGCACCAGCCGGACATCATCGGCCACCAAACCGTGGTACCAATGCAGTCGCAGACGCCGGCATTGCACGTCGAGGCCGCGGTCCCGCAGCGCGGACAGAACCATCGCCCGGAACGTGCCCGGGACGCCGACCTGGTGAAGGTAAAAGACGCCCAGCACGAGCGCCAACAGCAGCGCCCAGGCACAGAAGCGGCACCATCGTAAGGCGATCCGCAGGCGCCTCCAGAGCTGGCGTTCGCGGGC
>JAKCAB010000808.1 GCA_021839785.1 bacterium
GTGCGTGGGTTTGGCTTCAAACAACGCATGGGATGCCCTTTATTCATTGAGTCAATTCAGGTAAACGTTGGAGTCCGAGGCAGGCGCAGGCGGAACGTGGTGCCGGCCGGCGAAGTGGAAACCAAGGCCAGTTCCGCGCCCAAATGACTGGCCAGTTGACGGCTGATCGCCAGCCCGATGCCGGAGCCGCCTTCCTTGGACGAACGAACCGGCTCGAACAGGCGGGCGCGGACCGGCTCGGGGATGCCGCTGCCGCGATCGCCCACCTCCGCCACCAAGTCGCTCGGTGTGGCGGCCAGACGCAGCGTGACCATGCCGTTGGGCGGGCTGGCTTCGACCGCGTTTTGCACCAGGTTGGCGAGGATCAAGCGCAGCAGGCCCGCCTCGCGGTTGTCCACGGTGGCTTCGCCCTCGAAACTCAACTCCACGCGCACGCCCCGGCCTTCGGCGAGGGTGCGCGTATGCGCGGCGACCTGCCCGCCGAGTTCCGCCAGCGACACCGAGAACGAGGCCGCCTCCTCCCGATCGTGGAGCACTTCGACCACTTGCTGAATCAAGCTGGTCATCCGGCGGGTGGCGGCCAGGGCTTCGCGCCATTCCTCGCCGTCGCCCGCCAGAGTGCCTTCCTGCCGCGCGGCCACGAACGATTGCAGCCCGGCCACCGGGTTTTTGAGACTGTGGATGAGGTGAGCCGTGACGGCTCCGAGGGCGTTGATTTTCGCGGCGTTGGCGAGCTCCTGGTTCGCGCGCTGCAGGTCCGCGGTGCGGGCGGCGAGCAGCCGATTGGCCCGCTCCAACCGGCGGAAGGCCCAGGCCGAACCAACGATGACCAGTCCGGCGCCGACGCCAAACACCAGTCCGCCTTGCAGATTCAAGCGGCGGTCCAGCAAGGCGAATTCACGCTCGGCGGTAACCCCTTCCAGTAGAAACTGGGCAATCCCCAGCAGCTTGGTCTGGCCCGGCAAGTGCAGCGGCACATCGATCTCGACCCACGACAGCGTGCCGGGTGCTGGGTGCGCCGGATCCGGCAGAACCAGGAACAACGCTTGCCGGGGCTGGGCGGAATGGAACCGGGTGAGCGATTGCTGCTGCCGCAACCGATCCAGCGCGACCGCGTCCAGGGTGGTCTCTTTCACTTCGGTGGGCACGCCGGCGATGAACCCTCCCTGCGAGCTGAACAGCCGCGCCCCGATCATGTTGGTCAGGCTGGCGATGTTCAGCAGCACCTGGTATTGGGCGGCCGGCTCGCCCAGGTCGAACAAAGGATCAGCCTGGCGCGCCTCAGTTTGGGCGCGCAGCGCGAGGGCGTTGAGGATCTCGGCGTCGCGGCCGAGGATCTGCGCACGCATCTGCGTCCCGAGCTCGAGGCGCCCCCACAGCACGGCGGCCGCGAGGGCGGTCAGCGCCGACGCAATCGCCCAGCCGCCGTAGCGGCGCCCATTCGGACGTTGGGTCGCAAGCGGGTTCATAATTCGAGTTCCACGCCCGCGGTTACGGTGTTCGCATCGTAGTCGGCGCTGGGCGCGTTATCGAATGCGGATTCGCGGTCGTACTGGGCGAAGGCGACCAGTTTTCGCCAGAGCCGGTACTCCCCGCGCACCGTCACGTCCAGATCGGTCTTGCGGCGGAACGCCGACTCCGGACCGTCGGATCGCTGGATTGAATAATCGTACCCATAACCGCGGACCTCGGCCCAGACTTTCCAACGTTCGGCACGGTAACCCGCCCGGACGCCGACGAGGGGCCGGAGGTTGTCGAAGTAGCCGCCGCCGTTGTCTTCGGTCCAGCGAAGCCCGAGCCGAAGCTGCGAACTCCAGCGGCGCTGGGCGCCCCAAGCGAACTTGGAGCGGAACTCCAGTTCGTGGAGGTCGAATTCAAGATTGCCGGGCAGTTCCAGTCCGTCCGCGTCGAGGGGCGCCCGGTCGTCGTACCAGCGACGCGTGAACCGGTAGCCCAGCGAACAATCGCTGCCGGCGGCCAGCGTCTTGGCGAGCTTCACATTCGGCCCAAGTTCCCAGTAATCGTCCAACGGCGCCGAGAAGAGCTGTCGGCTCCCGTCCAACGTGGCTTCCAGTTTCCAGTTTCGTCCCAGGCTGACCGCCGCCGACGGCGTCAAGGTCAGCGTGCTTCCCTTGGCGGTGACGGTGGACAACTCGGCCTCGGTGGCCGACACGTCGAAGACTTGGTTCATGAACACGTACTGCCCGGCAAGTCCGCCAGTCCAACCGGCGCCTAAGTCGCGCTTCACCTCCGCCCGCGCCAACGCCAGGCTCTCGGGATCCGTCTGGGGAGCGCCGAGGAAATGGGTGTAATCCGCCGAGGCGAAGATCGACACTCCCGTTCCGTCCAGGGGCAGCCGGTTGAGCATGAAATCGCCGCCGCCACTGAGAAAGGCCGCCGCGACCGGATTGACCGAGCTGAGCTGGACGTTGTCGCGGTAACCGGTCGCCGCGCGCAGGCTTGCCGCGGTGCTCCAAGGCGACGGCACGGCTTCTTCGATCAACGCGGCCAAAGCTTTTTCGTCCGGGCCCAGGTCTTTTCAAGCGCTTTCGGTCTCGCCTGCCAGGCCG
>JAKCAB010000490.1 GCA_021839785.1 bacterium
GCCAGGTGCTGGGCACGCTGGAATTCACCATCACGTTTTACAGCCACAAGGACGGCCGGACGATGGATTGGGAAACGCGCGTGCTCGCCGACGAAGGCGACTTGAAGTTCGGCGACACGAAGGAAGGCACGATGGGGATGCGCCTCGCGGAAAGCATGCGGCTCCAGCCCAACAAGGAGAACGTCGGCAAGCCCACCGGCCACATCGTGAACAGCGAGGGCGTGCGCGACGGCGCGACCTGGGGCAAGCGCGCGAAGTGGGTGGATTACTATGGGCCCGTCGAAGGTCAACTGGTTGGCGTCGCCATGTTCGACAACCCCGCCAATCCGCGTTACCCGACCTGGTGGCACGTCCGCGACTACGGGCTGTTTGCGGCGAATCCGTTTGGCATCCGCGAATTCGATCGCAACGCGAAGGAAACCGGCGAACTGACCGTGCCCAAAGGCCAGAGCCTCGACTTCAAATACCGGTTTTACTTTCACCGCGGCGACGAAAAGGAAGCGAAGGTGGCCGACCACTACGCCGAGTACCTTCGCGAAGGCTCGAAATAGACCTGAATTCCAACGCGCGGGATCGCATCGAACTTCGAAACCACGTTATGAAATCGCACCGAATCACACGTCGTGACTTCCTCAAAGGGACCAGTCTGGCCGCGGCCGGGCTGGGTCTCGCCCCCGCGTTCAGCCGCACCGTCTTCGCCGCCGAAGGTCGCGGCCGGGTCATCGGCCCGAACGAAGAAATCCGCTTTGCCGTCGTCGGTTTCCACGGTCGCGGTGCGGATCACATCGGCGGCATTACCAAGCTTCGCCAGGCCGGCGAGAAAGTCCGCGTGGTGGCGCTTTGCGACGTGGACAAGGAAGTCCTCGACAAAGGCGTCAAACAATTCCGCGACAAAGGCGAGGAGGTGAAAGGCTACACCGATGTCCGGCAGGTCATCGACGACCCGAACATCGATGCGGTGACCATCGCCACGCCCAACCACTGGCACGCGCTGGCCACGATTTGGGCCGTCCAGGCGGGCAAGGACGTCTATGTGGAAAAGCCAGTGTCGCACAACGTGTCCGAAGGCCGGCGCATGGTGGAGGCGGCGCGCAAGTACGCCCGGATCGTGCAGACCGGCACCCAAAGCCGGTCCAGCCGCCAGGGCATCGCCAGTGCCGTCGAGTGGGTCGGCGCCGGCAACCTCGGCAAGATCAAGGTCGCGCGCGGTCTTTGCTACAAACGCCGCGCCAGCATCGGCAAGGTGGATGGCCCGCAGCCGATTCCGCCCAACATCGACTACGACCTCTGGTGCGGGCCCGCGCCCAAAGGACCGCTGATGCGGAAACACCTCCATTACGACTGGCATTGGGTGTGGCCGACCGGCAACGGCGATCTCGGTAACCAGGGCATTCACGAGATGGACGTGGCCCGCTGGTTCCTGGGCGTGAACGAACTCTCGCCGCGCGTCTTCTCGGTGGGCGGGCGGTTCGGTTACGTGGATGACGGCGAAACGCCGAACACGCTCGTGATCTATCACGATTATCCGGGCGCGCCGTTGATCTTTGAAGTGCGCGGCCTGCCCGAGGCCAAAGGCAGCAACAAGATGGACCGTTACCGCGGCGCCCAGATCGGCATCGTCATCGACTACGAAGGCGGTTACGTGGTCGTGCCCGACTACAACACCGCGATTGCCTTCGACAAGGACGGCAAGGAAATCAAGAAGTTCTCAGGCTCGGAAAGCCATTACGCCAACTTCGTCAAGGCCGTCCGCAGTCGCAAGGTCAGCGACCTGCACGCCGACATTCTCGAAGGCCATCTGTCGAGCGCTTTGTGCCACACGGGCAACACCTCGTACCGGATCGGCCACCAACTGGAGCCGGACGAGATTCGCGAGCGCATCCAGGACGATCCCATGGCCGAGGAAGCCTGCCAGCGCGCCTACGAACACCTCCAGATCAACGAGGTGGACCTCCTGCAAACCAAGGCCACGCTCGGCATGGTGCTCAAAATGGACCCGAAGACCGAGCGTTTCGAGGGCAACGACCAGGCGAACGCCCTGCTCACGCGCGATTACCGCAAGCCGTTCGTCGTGCCCGAGAAGGTCTAGACCGCAATTGGCGCGAGCGCGGGCGTCCATGCCCGCGCCGCTCATAAAACTCCAGCGGCTATGAGATGCGCCTACCTCACTTGCGGCGCCGCGGTCGTGCTTTGCTACCTGTTGGCGAGCGCTCGGCCCGCGACGGCGGCTGAACCTCTTGGAAGTCCGCTGCCAGCAAATTATCGGTTGTTGTACGAACAAAACTTCACCGACGCCTCGGCCCTGAACGATTTCATCTTCAGCGACCCGGCGGCGTGGCGCGTCACGCAAACCGAGGGGCGGCCGGGATTGGAGTTGGTCCAGCAAAGCCAGTACACGCCGCGCGTGCGTTCGCCGTTCAACATCGCGTTGATCGCCGGCAAGCGCTTCGGCGATTTCGTGCTCGAAGCCGAGTTGGTCCAGACCGGCCGCGAATACGGGCACCGCGACATGTGCCTGTTCTTTGGCGCGAAGGACCCGGCGAACTTTTACTACGTCCACCTCGCCACC